>JAKEFK010000321.1 GCA_022616075.1 bacterium | reverse complement strand
TCGCCGAAGGTTTCCCCTTGATAGATCCGGAGCATACTCAATCGAAGCATCTCCAGGATAGCCAGAAATAGAACGATCATTTCGATTCGCGTTTGCAATTCGCTCGCATACTCATTCAAACTGAAACTCTCTTTCTGTTCCAGAAACTCGCTGAGCTCCTGAATTTTTTCCTTCACCGTAAATTGATCCGGCTCAATGGCGAGCGCATGTTTTTTCTGCGTTCGCTTCAACAACACGGCAAACGCATGAACCAGGTCGTACAAACTGGCTTCCACAAGCTCTTCGCGGTCGGCATCGGGATCATAAACCGGAGGACGCGCCCAGTAGAACTCCCCTTCTGTTTCCTTCGCCTTCAAATGCAGCGCCGCCATCTTGTACTTCTGATAATCCAATAGCTGTTCCACAAGCGGCCTTCGTAAATCCTCATCCTCTTCTTCTGCAGGCGGTTTCGGAAGCAACATGCGGATCTTCATTTCTATGAGCTGCACGGCCATGAGAATAAATTCAGCGGCAACGTTCAGATTCAATTCCTCCATCAGCTCCAGATGTTCCAGATACTGTTGGGTGATGGTGGCTATGGGGATGTCGTAGATATTGATTTCGTTCTTTTGAATCAGATAAAGAAGTAGATCCAGAGGACCTTGAAAAATATCGAGATCAACAAGCGGTTTCGTAGAATCCATCATTCCTCACCAAATCTGTTCCAGTGAAAACCATGCCACTCCCAGCCATTTTCCAATGTATTCTATGATCCTCCAGATCCAGGTGCTCAATCCAGTCAGGTAAAACAGCAGAAGCAGGATGATAAACCCGTAGGGTCGAATTTTAGCATATTGCCGCAACAAACTTTCAGGCAGCAGGCCTTCCAGCACTCCGCTCCCATCGAGAGGAGGGATCGGCAACAGATTAAATACTGCAAGCATCAAATTCACGGCAATACCCATTCCGAACACATAGCAGAAAAGGATTGCGATCTGCGAATTCACTGCTGCAAAAGCGTACGCTGCATGCCATAACGCCGCAAGAAGAAGAACGCTAAGGAGATTGCTAACAGGACCTGCGCCGCTTACAAACATGCTATCGCGGCGCGGCTTCGAGAAGTTTTCCGGATTTACCGGAGTCGGACGAGCCCAGCCAATAATCGGTACACCGGATAGAAAAACCATGAACGGAATAATTACGGTTCCCAATATGTCAATGTGATTCGCTGGATTCAAAGAAATGCGGCCTTGAAGCTTCGCAGTCGGATCTCCGAACTTGTAAGCAGACCATGCATGCGCGCTTTCATGGACCGCCGCTGAAAGTAAAAAGAACATGTACTGAACCAGGAACTGAATCAAATCAACCCACTTCATAACCAAAGTAGCGCGGGCCTCTGGCCTGCGCACGCTCGCCGGCGAGGCGCCCGCTCTACATTTCTCAAGATAACTCCGGTAATGTGATGGGGAATTTTTTTAAAAATGAGGCCCCGAGCGACCAAAGTAGCGCGGGCCTCTGGCCTGCGCACGCTCGCCGGCGAGGCGCCCGCTCTACATTTCTCAAGATAACTCCGGTAATGTGATAGGGAATTTTTTTAAAAATGAGGAGCCGAGCGACCAAAGTAGCGCAGGCCTCTGGCCTGCGCACGCTCGCCGGCGGGACGCCCGCGCTACATTTCTCAAGATAACTCCGGTAATGTGATAGGGAATTTTTTTAAAAATGAGGAGCCGAGCGCGAACATGGTCGTTTCATCCAGATAATTTCCGATGATCTGCAAGCCGACCGGCAGCCCGGAGCTGTGCAATCCGCATGGCACCGAAATCGCAGGCAACCCGGCTAAATTCATGGTCACCGTATATACATCGGAAAGATACATGGATAACGGATCGTCCACCTTTTCTCCCAATCGAAAAGCAGGAGTCGGCGACGTGGGAGTACAAATCAAATCCACTTCTTCAAATGCTCTGCGAAAATCTTCTGCAATTAACGAACGGATTCTCGAAGCGCGCATGTAGTAAGCATCATAATATCCGGCGCTCAATGCAAAGGTGCCCAGCATGATCCTGCGTTTTACCTCGGCGCCGAAACCGTCGGCGCGCGTGCGAGCATACATTTTCCGGAGATTGGTATCGCTTGCCCGGTATCCGTATCGCACACCGTCAAACCGTGAAAGATTGGAAGAAGCCTCGGCCGTAGCAATCACGTAGTAAGCCGCAATCGCATAATCCGTGTGCGGTAAGGAAATCGATTGCAATTTTACGATTCCAGCCCGTTCCATGCTTTCGAGGCTACTTTCGATTTTTCCAGCAAGTTCCGGATCGATTCCCTCCCCAAAGTACTCCCGTGGAATTCCGACCCTTAGCACTCGCGCATGCTTCATCATCGCTGAATATTCCGGAACAGGAGCTGTGGAACTGGTGCTGTCGTTCCGGTCGTGTCCCGCGATCGTTTCTAGAAGGAGGGCGGCATCTTCCACCGAGCGGGACAATGTACCGATGCAGTCAAGGCTCGAACCAAATGCTACTAATCCATACCTACTAACGCGACCGTAAGTGGGTTTCAGTCCCACAATGCCGCACAGAGAGGCAGGCTGCCGGACCGATCCACCCGTGTCCGATCCAAATCCTCCGAAAGCAAATCCGGCCGCGACCGCTGCTGCCGAGCCTCCGGACGAACCACCCGGAGTGTATTCGGTGTTCCAGGGATTCCGCGTTTGTTGATATGCGGAATTCTCGGTGCTCGAACCCATCGCAAATTCATCGCAGTTGGTTTTTCCAAGAATGACGGCGCCTGCGTTTTTCAACAGGGAAATCACCGTTGCATCATAGGGGGGTCTGTATCCCTGCAGAATTCGCGATCCACAGGTCGTCTCAAGGCCTTGTGTGGAAATATTGTCTTTGATTGCAAGCGGCACGCCGGCTAAAGGGCGATCAAGATTATTTGCGGCCTGTGCGGCTTGCTCCAGTAAGCCTTCACGATCGATTCGCAAAAAAGCGCCAATCGAGGAATCGTATCGATCGATCCGTTCGAGTAACGTTTGACAGACCTCCACCGGAGATGTTTCTTTTGAACGATACGCGCGTAACAGATCTTGAATCGTCGCCCGGAAGAGATCAATCACGGAATAATCCTGGGAACGCGAAAAAAATTCTTCTTGCGGTCAGGAGCGTTCTGCAAAGATGCATCGATTGTCAAAGAAGGAATAACAATATCTTCCCTGAAAGGTAGAGACAACAATTCATCAAACACGAATGGTTCCGCCTGCTCCGACTCCTCGTTCAGCTTTTCCACATATTGCAGGATGCTGCCGAGCTGCGTGGTAAACAGCTGAACTTCCTCGTCGGTCAGCTCCATGTGCGCAAGCTTTGCAATCTGTAAAACCAGATCCCGATCCACTTTCATAAGCAAGAATTATAGTATGTAAACGAAGTAGCGCGGGCGTCCCGCCTGCGAGCCGCCGCAGACGAGACGTCCGCGCTACTTTGTTTATAATAGATGCAGCATGGAGCTGATTCTCGTTAAATCACCCGAGACTCCCGAGGAACAAATCTTCCATCTGAAGATCGGCTCCAACACGCTTGGAAGCAGCAGAGGGAGCGATCTGACTGTCTCTGAATCCGGTATTCTTCCACATCATCTGAGCATTGAATACACCAAAGACTCTTTAATCCTCTCGGCCATCGAGCCGGGCACGTCCTTTTATTATCAGGGCAGGTCTTGCCGGAACGCAGTTGTAAAACCGGGCGAAGTATTTTCAATTGAAAACATCACGTTTCATTGCACCGCCATCAGTGGATCCGATCCAACACAGCATGCAATGCTTCTCCGTCCCCTCGCGGCCGCGCCTGCTTCCGTTACAAGCGCTCCCGTGCCACGTTTGCAAGAAATGCAAATTTCTGCATTCGTTCAGCAGCAACCCGTGACTTTTCCTATGGTAATTGGCAGGAATGCAAGATCGGATCTGATCCTGGATCATCCAACCGTTTCGGCTTTCCATGCTCGCATCCAACGCGAAGGGGGAAGCGTTTACATAGAAGATCTGCAAAGCTCCAATGGCACCTATGTTTCCGATGTCCCGATCCGGAAAGCTTACCTGCAACCGGGCGATTCGGTTGTGATCATGCCCTACTTCCTGATTTACACGGGAGAGTTTTTGAATGTTTACACATTCCAGCGCGAGAGCCGCTTGATCGGTTGGCAAATTAATATGACAGCCGGCGAAAAACGGATTCTGGATCGTGTGACGATTTCCTGCGCTTCTAATGAATTAATAGGTTTAATCGGACCCAGCGGCTCCGGAAAGACCACGCTATTGAAGTGTTTGAGCGGTCAGACTTATCCACTGGGCGGGCGCGTTCAGCTCAACGGCCTGGAAGTCTTCTCCCACTTTCCGCTTTTCAAACGGAACATCGGCTACGTCCCGCAAGATGATATTGTTCACCGCGATCTGTCCGTTCATGAAACATTGATGTATGCGGCAAAACTGCGCCTTCCGGCTGATATGTCCGAAAAGGAGCGAAAAGCGCGCGTATGGGAAACCTTGATAGAACTGGAGCTGGAAGAACAGGAAAGGCAGACAATTCATCAGCTCAGTGGCGGCCAGCGCAAACGAGTAAACATCGCCATCGAGCTCCTGACAAAGCCAGGACTTCTATTTCTGGATGAGCCGACTTCAGGACTGGATCCTTCGCTGGATGAAAGGTTGATGATTCTGTTCAAACGTCTTTCGCAAGATGGCCGAATCACCATCATGACCACGCACCTTCTGGAACACGCTGATATGTTTTCAAAAATCGCCATGATGCACTACGGACGCTTAATCTTCTTCGGCTCGCCTGAACAAGCAAGAAGTTTTTTCCGCATCCGATCCATAGGGAGTCTTTATTCCAAAATCAAAGAAAGACCTGCCGAAGACTGGCAGAATGAATTCCACGCAACAGCGCTCCACCAACAGGAAGTCTCGCAATTGCGGGACCAGGTATTGCCATCCAAACGCAAAGAGGCCTCTTCCCCCGGAACGATCCAGGAATCCGCCCATGAACGAATTTCACAATGGGGAACACTTTCCAGACGATACCTGAATATCATCCTGCGCGATAAGAAAAATACAGGGATTTTGCTGCTTCAGGCCCCGCTCATTGCTTTTTTTATTGTGATCGCCACTTCCAACTTGAGCCACCGGCTTTTTATGATGACCCTGGCGGCGCTCTGGTTTGGCTGCAACAATTCGGCGCGTGAAATTTGCAAGGAACTTCCGCTCTACCGGCGGGAACGAATGGTCTATTTGTCAATCGTTCCTTATCTCTGCTCAAAATTCTTTGTTCTCTCAATACTGGTTTTTGTTCAATGTTTGGTGCTGGCGTCTCTAGTGCCCACTGATTTTCTTAGAGCGTACTGGCCACTCTTGCTGTGCGGGATTGCTGGAATAGCTATGGGTCTGCTTGTCAGCACAGTTGTGAATTCGCCCGACAAAGCGATTGCAATGGTTCCGATTCTGCTGATTCCTCAAGTTCTGTTTTCAGGAGTGTTTGGGGAACTTGTGGGAATTCAAAAACCGATCGGTGAGCTGATGATCAGCAAGTGGTCCTACAACCTGATGAAAAAGGAATTCGAGCTTCCCAGTTATACCTATCGAAACAGGTTAGAAAAGCAAATCGACGATGGACAGGCCAGGATGAAGGAGATTCAGGATGACATGGTCCATTATCAGAATGAGCTGAAGGCAACCCTGCGCGATATGGAGGACAAGTATTATCCAAGCGAGCTGCAGGATTTACAAACAAGGGCCAATCGCACCTTGCAAAAATTACGGAAAGAGCAGGACCGCATGGAAGCTTCTCGTTTGAAAGTAGAACACACGGAAAAAGAGTTGCGCGCCAAAGCCAAACACTTCGTATGGATCGACCGCCCCGACTCCCCACGCGTGGATTGGATCGTGCTGTGCATCTTCACGATCTCGCTGCTGGTTTTAAGCTATGCGCAATTGCACCGGAAAGATAAACAACTCTTAGCATTGTAACGCGGGCGTCCCGCCTGCGAATCGCCGGCCAGAGGCCCGCGCTACTTTGTTTACTTCTCCTCTCGCGAAGAAAGAAAGCTAATCTGATTCAGGACGCTATTCGCGTACGAAGGCAGATCGGTGGCCGTGCGCATCGGTGATTGCGGTTCAATCAAGTGCGCACTGACAGGCCTGTCAGGTGACGAGACAGGATTCAACGCTACGGAAGAAGTTGAGTTTCCCGCAACGGGAGCAGGTTGTTGGGACGCAACCTGTACGTGCTTGGGCAGCGGCGGAGGTGTCGGCACTGTACCTTTCGATGCGGTCGTGGGTGTAATTTCCACAGGTGGTTTTGCCGGGCTAATTCCGGTCCTTTGAGAAACATCTTGAATCAGATGACGGATCCGTTCCATCTGGTTATGGATCTGATCATAAATTCTTTCCGCTTCAACGACAGATCGATTCGTTTGTTTTGCTATGAACGGAATAACCAGCGCTTTCTGGGTTCCTTTCAGCATTCTGTTACAAACCGAAAGAATGGAAGGACTGTCCTGATAGAATTTCTTGAGACAAATCTCCATCAATTGGTCGGCCGTTTTTCCATTCCGCAGCCAGATCGCGATTTCAAATTCTCTCAGGTCGTCTTCATATCGTGAAAATTTCGATGCATCGATGTATGGTCTTTGCCCTCTTGCAAGAATGAACCACGCGCCCAGACCGATGGCAAGCACAACAGCGATAAAAATGGCATACGCAATCCAGGAGCTTCGACGAGAAGGTTTCTCGGCTTCGACCGGTTTCTGTTCAGTTTCCGGTTGCTCGGCGAGAGTCGTTTCTTCCTGTTGCTGAACGGCCGGAGGCGCTTCCTGTTCCGTTGTTTCCGGCTCAGTTGACTCGGGCTTTATCTGTGGACCTGAAAGTGGAGTGGTTTCCCGCACATCCGGATCCTTCTTATCAGGAATCACAGGATACTCAGGCATCGTAGGTTGAGGTTTTGGGACCTCCTTCAATTGAAAATGCGAATTGAAGGTTACTGCATCGAATAGTCGCTTGCCATAAGTCCCATCCTGATTCTTGTAGACAACCACGTACGCATGATCGAGGTCCTTTGCGCGAAAGCGATAACGGCGACTCTCTGCATCATATTCAAATTCCGTTTGGTCATAGTAATCTTCGCGGGAAGGCCGGGTATTAGGAGTCGTTTCACCGACAATTTTAACGGTGTCGCCTCTTTGCATTGGGCCAATGCTGCTCGTTACGGTGGCGATCTTTTCCGAACGCGCCCACTCTTCTTTCAATCTCGTCTGTTTCAACGGATCGCCCAAAACTCCCTTCTTATCTGATAAAGCGGGGCGGCGACTCCCTGTAACTTTAGAAGTGCCGTACGTGCCCACCGGAGCTCCAATGCCGCTCGAAGGAAGATCCAATTTTTCTACCGGGACTGTAACGATGGATCCATCGATAAGAAAAAGTTCTGCCACGTTGCCACGAAACGTTATCTTATGAACATCGCGACTCGTGCCATCCTTAAAATAAATGGTCATCGAAGCGTAGCAAAATGATAGAAAAAGAAAGAAAATGAGCGCACTAAAAACTTTTAACTTCAAACCCTTCACCATTATCCCAATCGCATCAGGCCGAATTCCGGCTGGAGTCGCTTCGAAGAATTTTTTGCTACAACCACAATATTTTCCAGACAACGTTGGAATTCCTGGAAGCTCATTCCTTCCATTGTCCGGAAACAAACAAGATTAATTGTATTCAACGGCTCATCAATTGCAAAATGAACCATTTCGCTTGCGCCGTTATTCCAGAAGAGCAACTGTTCAAACAGATCCAGCTGTCCCGATTCCGGAATGTGAAAGAGTGGACGTGAAAAGACAACACAATCCTGTCTATCGGAGGGGCGCGTGAAGATTGCAAGCGCTATCTTATTGTCCACGTAGCTGATCTGTCCCAGCAACATTTGCGTCATTCCTTCTTCCATCGGGATCATTTGAGATGAGAATCCCGAAAACGGGGCGTTCAAACGCCGAATAAAAGTAATGATTGTCTGACTGCTTTCGTAACGAGGCATATATCAGTGCCAAAGTGATGAGTAATGAGTAATGAGACATGTTAAGCGGGACTCATTACTCATAACTCATTGCTCATCACTTATGAAAGGGCAAATTCGTTTTTTAAAGCTGAATGAATGCTTGATTGTACTCGACTGAATGCATCGAGAGTATATTGAAATTCTCTGAAATCAAGATGCGCACAGATGCGAACACACGTAAGATTCACACCTCGTTCGTGTGGATCAATTGCGAATTGTGCAACATCTGTATGACCGTTCGATAAGCTCAGCAATCTCCTGTAGAAAGCCAGCACATTCACGGAAGGAATCCTAAAAATAGGGGAAACAAAGGCAATCAAATCGTAACGATCCAGCGGTTTGCTGGTAATGACAATACCGACTTTTGATCCTTTATGCAGAAGTTCGACAAAACTTGCTCCGGATTTCCGTATGGGAAGTTGCGGATAGGAAGTATCGATCATTTTCAGATATCGATTGATCGTCTCAATGTTTACCGGATTCGGCAGGGTCTGATCTGCAGATGGCTGCGCTGCAACGGGAGATGGTTTCCGGTCGGCGGGCGCGCGCAGCTCATTTCCGATATATTTCAATGTGGTTGAGACTTCGAACGCCGTCTGAGGCCTTTTGGCCGGATCCTTTTCCAAACATTTTTTTACAAGTTCATTCAGAGAGTCGGGCAGGTTCGGATTCAAATCCTTCAGATCGCTCGGCTCATCGCGCAAAATCCCTGCAAGAATTTCAGGCACGGAATTGCTGGGAAAGGGGCGCCGCCCCGACATCATCTGATAGAGCACGCAGCCGAGCGACCAGATATCGCTCCTGCTATCCGCCGGATTTCCCTTCACCTGTTCCGGCGAAAGATACGCTGCCGTACCCATGACCATTCCCGGCACCGTAACTTCCGGAAGAATGGGCGCTCCGGTTGAAGACAAAGGTCGTGCCAATCCGAAGTCCAGAACCTTCGCTTGATTTTTAGAAGTAACCATGATGTTTGCCGGTTTCAGATCCCGATGAACAATGCCTGCCTTATGAGCAACGGCAAGCGCCTTTGCAATTTGACGGCCAAGGCGAACCGCCGCAGAAACCGGCATCTGCGAGGTCTGAAGAATGTCAGATAAACTTTTTCCTTCAATCAGTTCCATAACAATGAAGGAAATCTTTTCGTTAGGGGGTGTATCTCCCGGCGAGACAGGAGTTTCTTCTCCAGCTTCATAGATTTGTGCGATACAAGGATGATTCAGAGCAGCCAGAATCTTGCATTCACGTTCAAAACGGGCCTGACTGTCCGGATCCTTCGCAAGCTCCAGAGGCAAAATCTTGATCGCCACCTCACGGCCCAAACGAGGATCTTGTGCGCGCCACACCTCGCCCATTCCCCCCTTTCCAAGAAGATGAAGAAGCACAAAACGGCCGAGGTATGTCCCCGAAGTAATGATATACATTGCCCCGCGCTGACAGTATATCACCCGGCACTCAGCAAGTAGTGGCAGAGCATTCGCCGTTCTCAGTGAATAGAGCTAAATCGTCACAATGCTCAGGAACAATATGAGCCGGCTTCTAGAGAGCGAATGCTCTGCATCCAATATTTTGCAGAGCATTTTCTCGGCATCACCAGATTCGGGGAAACAATTAAGCTTTCTACTATTGGGCAAGTCAGTCAGATCGCTCCGGAAAATGCTCTGCCACTACTCTGGCACTTCGACTTGAGTGCACCTATCATAGTGTTTATGTTGGTCAGGCTGTTACTGGTTTTAATAATGCCATCGGTCCTCTTCGCCCAGGAAGAAACTGAGATCCCACCTTTTACGCAGGAGGTGAGCGTATCAATTGTAAATCTTTACGCTTCTGTTCGTGACGAAAAAGGAAGACCTGTGCATGCCCTGAAACAAGAAGATTTCTCGCTGTTCGTCGATGGAAAAAGGCAGACAATCACAAATTTTTCAGCGGACATTACGGAGCCGGTAAATCTGGCATTCCTGCTTGATGTCAGTGGCAGCATGGGCATGCTTCACAAGTTTGACGTTGCCAAACAGGTCGTTCGCGGAATCGTTGGCCGCTTGAAACAGGAGGATGAGGTTGCTCTATTGATCTTTGCCGATGGGGCCGTGGAGCTGCTGGTGGAATTCACCAAGGATAAGCAAAGATTGCTGGACCGGATGGAAAAGCTGAAACCTTTTGGAGGAACTGCCCTTCGCAACGCTGTGGCATACTGCAGCCGCTTATTAATTCATAATGTGGGAAAGAAAGGGATCATGCTGCTGTCCGACGGAGTCGATACGCGCAGTGACCTCAATATGGAGGAAGCAACCAGGATGGCCGGAGCGGTTGAAATCCCGATTTATGCATTCGAACTTATTCGAAGTAAATGGGTAGAAGAGGGAAAGGAAAAAGAAGTTGATCCTCAGCCCCTCGTGCTCATCGCGGAATCCACCGGCGGATTGTACTTCACCATCGACCCGTCCATGGGTGAGGAACTGGATCTTGCTACGGCAAAGATATTTGAAGATCTCAAATATCAGTACTATATTGGGTATGTACCCCAAGGTTCCCATTCGTCCTACGGCAAAGTAGAATTAAAGACTAAAAAACCGAATCACCGGGTACGAGTCAGGTACTCGGTAGTCCATGGAGGTTAATCACATGTTGCATAGAATGCTGATAGTAGTCGTCATAGGCCTTTTCGTCGTTTCTCTTGGATGCGCCACAAAGAAGCAAGTGCGCAAGGAAGTCGATCGAATTGACACGGAGATGGAGACTATTGAAAGTTCGGTAGAACAGAATCAGGTCCGTCTCAAAGAGCATGATTCGCAAATTTCTGACCTGTCCAGAGAAACGAAAGAAGCAATGGAACGCGCTCAGGCTGCTGAAAAACTCGCGCAAGGAAAGCTTCTCTATGAGATCACTTTGACGGATGAAGATGTTCGGTTTGGGTTCAATCAATCCGAATTAACAGACAACGCTCGTAATGTTCTGGAAAGTTTGATCACGCAACTGAAGGCAGACAACAGAAACGTATTTATAGAGGTTCAGGGACACACCGATTCGCTTGGCACAGAAGACTACAACATGAAACTGGGCCAGGAGCGATCTGATGCTGTGCGCCGGTATCTTTCGGAAAATGGCATCCCGCTGCACCGAATCTCTACAATCAGTTACGGGGAAACCCGCCCGCTTACTGATAACAAAACCAAGAAAGGACGTTCCACGAACCGGCGTGTTGTGATAATCGTTCTGGAATAACGAAATGACTCGCGTCGACGCGTTGACGCGTCTTCGAGTTTTCGCGTCTTTGACGCGGAGACGCAGCGACGCGAGTCAACGCAAAGACGCTTTTACCATTGTTCTATGAAAGTGCTCCGTCTCGCTTTGCTACTACTCTTTTGCGCTGCATTTTTGGTGAACGCGCTGGAATCAGAAGACTCTGACAAAAAAACTGCTACCGTCTGGGTTAATTGTTCTCCTGAAGGGGCTGATATCTTCGTGGATGATGCCTTTGTTGGAAACGCGCCCGCGGTCCTTAAAATTGAAGCCGGCAAGCATGAAATCCGAATTAGCTTGAATGGATATGAGGACTGGAAAAGACCGGTCGATATTCTGGCTGATTCCGAACTTACTTTGAGTCCCACTCTCACAAAGAAACAGAATTCCACTACTCCGGCATGGAATCCCGAATCGCCCCGGCCCGGTATTCAATTTGACACAGCAACCAGGTTGGAAGGAAAGCAATTTTACATCTTACCTCCGGCCTACGTGCGCCTCACCAGCAGAGATCCGATGCTGCATTTTGACGAAACCAAAGGAAAGTACTATACGTTGCATGCTCCCAGTGGTTTCATCTATGAATTTCGGGATTACAACGAATCAAAAGGCAGATTCGGAAAAATATACCGTGAATTGATAGCAATCCGCGATGTTGATTGGACAGGCAAGACTGCGACGCTCATTGTAGACGCAGTAAATAAGCCAAAACGAAGTGGGGTTGTCCATTTTCGATTTTCGTCGGATAAAGTTTTCTGGAAACTTTTTAATCAGTGCTTCGCCACATCACTCCCATAAAGTCGTAGTTATTTCACCGCAGAGATCGCAGAGAAAATAAAAATTATCCGGTCAATCCTCCGATCTGGATTATCTCCTTTTCTCTTTATCGGTTAGCCTTTCCTGATGCTGATGCCTCCTGTTGGCCTTTGCATTCTCAAAATCGCAAAGGGTTGAGTTACAGTGGGAAGCGGACCCCCGGACCCGGCTATTCTGTAGTCGATGCGCACATCGGAATTTTTTTCTCTTACAGCGATGATGGCAATGGAGTAGCCGTTGGTCGGTTGGTCGCCGGCATAGAGCGCGACAAGCAGAGAAGCAGCAAAATCGACTTCCGGAAGCGGTAGCGGAGGACTTGTTCGCGATGTGTGCATTTGCCAGAACTGCTGCCACTCAGTTCTCGTGTCTATGATTTGCTCCACCGGAGTCCTGATGCCACTACTTGTTCCTTGCGCCAAAACATCATAGGGGTAAGGATCAGCGTCCTGAAAAGCATCACAACCGGCAAGTAGCAAGAACGAAATCAGTAACAGATATAAAGAATTTCTCGTTTTCATTTTTTACCTCTAGCCCGCACAACCAGCAAAACGCATTCCAGCAATTTCCTTCTCTATGACTGTTTGGAATTCGTCAAAATTCTGACGGGACATCCGTGAAGATTTGATTGTTAGCAGCGCCCTTTACATCCGGCTCCGTGTCCTCCGTGACTCCGTGGTGAATTCATCATTCTTCTACTTGCAAATGGCCCCGGAAATCACGAGTCTATCGTGGTATAATTTCGTGCTCTTGAGTTGAGTAACCAGAGAACAATTCATTCTTGGCTCGGCGCTCTCTGCGTACTCTGCGGTGAAAGTATTGCCGAAGTGGCGGAATTGGTAGACGCGCTAGATTCAGGGTCTAGTGAGGGTTATCCTTCGTGGAGGTTCGAGTCCTCTCTTCGGCATAATCCCGTGTTACTTCTTCGGACCTCTTTCTTAATCTATCGACGACAAATCAATCCGATCAAAGGCTTTTGTGTCAGAGTTGTGCCATGTCCTTTCCGTTTTCCAACAGCACGGTTTAGGAAGAATCAGTTCTACAAGGACTCAACGAGGGAAGCCAGTTTTCACCGTTGTCGCATCTCACCATTACGTCTCATTGGTAAGCACCAGGGAACATCTAATAAGTCAACAATAGGTAAACGCGCTTTGTCTTCGTCAGTCGTTGCATTTACATTACCGTAAATATGATTTTTGTAGTATGAATTTTATAGATCATGTTTAGAACATTGAATTTTTCTTTTCAAACCATAGTTTTCTGGATCAAACGTTCCTGAGATTGTATTCATTCATTGCGCTGGTACGAAAGCTTTCTTAAATACGTAATCTGCGACACGTCTGCCCTGCTCGATCCCTTTCGTTTTATCAAAGGCCCAATGGATCCCCAGGTAAATTCGGCTCTGTCCATTTTCTTCTTCAGCCTGCGAGAGTGAGGAAAAACTGCGAGGAATGAGCGGGCGAACACGTCCGCGATGGTTCATTGTTACACCATTGAACTCATCGGATACAAACGTGAAAGCAATATTGTCAGTTTTGTAGAACTTGCGCAGGATTTCGAAGAGTGCGCCCCCGAAACCTGCATGTCTGGATGGGTAAGCAGGAAAAGGCGGCGTGAAGTTGGGACCCTGCAGGTTGCTGGCAGGAGCTCCGAGCGGTAAGAACTTCGGGTCTCCGTGAGTCGCGGGATTGCCATCGCCGGCGCCAGTAGGCCCTGTTCCTATATCGGCTTCGCGAATCCCGGTGATCGGGCGCCAAAACTGGTAATGATACTTGGACTCCCAAATCGCGACCCCCGCATCAGCCATTGCCGTGTTCACAAGAGCTAACAGACGAGCAAGCTCGATACCATTCGTGCCCATCTGGTCGGCAATTTGCATCGCAATCTGGTTGTACAACCGCGGTGGCGCACAGAGACTTGGGGTTCCATCATAAGCCCAGTAGATTCCGATCCTGGTCTGCTCTTTTGTGCGACGCGTCGGCGTATTTTTTCCGTTACCTCCAAGAGCTTTTACCTCTTTGAACGCAGCGGCGTACTCCGGGCTAGCCAAAGCAGGCGGAGGCGAAACTCGGAATTGAGTGGCGGACCTAATTACAAATGGCTGGACATTTTTCCAGTATGCTCCCAGCGCGAGCGGGATCATGCTAATCGGGTCCTGACGCCATTTGCCGGGCTTTATGCTGCAGATGAATTCAATGCCGACGCGCTGCTCCGCCTGTTGTGAGCCGTCCGGTGTTCTAAGAACCAAAATGGCCTTTGCCTCTTTCTTCCCGAGATGAACACCATGCGACTTGGCGGGCCCGTTTGGAATTTGATTTAAATCTTGGGCAAGAAGGTGATCGAAACTCTTTTTCTGCGATGGAAAGAGCACCATGAGAGTATCATTAGCAGCCTGCGCAATGGCGGCGTCTGAAGAAGCGTCGGCAGGCGCTGAAGCAATGCCAGTATAACTTTCATAACCGCCAACGATAGCATTTAACACATCAACGATCGCGATGTGAACGATTGCAATCGCCCGGCTGGAACGTCCGGGGCCTAACTGTTCGCCAAAAACACGGTTTTCACCTTGTGCCACCGGCGTATGATCGAGTCCACTTGCATTGATGGCAATCGAGTTCCAACGATGAATTAAGTCCAGACCGGCTGCCGGTTCTATGGCCTGCTTTTCCTGTGACGCGGAGGCGTCGAAACGCGCTCCCAGCGCCTCCCGGTGGCCGCGCCGAAACCCCTGAGCTTCGACATCTGTTGCAGAAGTCGTTCCTGCAAAACATGCAAAAATTATAAAGATGAAGCTTAAAATGCTTGCGAACTTGATTTCAGAATTCATAAGTTTTCACTCCCGTTCAGCAACCTGATTAGCGCGTGGTTTCGTTAGCCTCCCACACCACGCGGCTCGCTCCGGGGTCAAATCTGGAGCAGGCCGCGGGCGGGAAGAACTCTGGACGTGATAGGACTTAGTCGCTGACGTCGAACACAACGCCAGTGAACAGCAATGCTCCGGATACGCCGTCTCGATCGAAAGACCTGGTCGTCGCGGAAACGGGGTCGGCGAAGTAGATGCGCAGCGCGTTCAATTGAGCAACGCCGCATATTACGCCGGCCCCAGTAGCCCCGCAAGACGTCTCACCGGTCGCTGTATTAGTTGGAGCGCCAATCGTGAACAAACCGAAGGCTTTGGTCACGTCCATGCCCTTGAGCTTGAACTTCGCATTGCCGAACAAATCCGTTCTGAAGTCTCCGATCCAGGTTGCCGGGACACGGTTTGCTGTCGCAGTCACGGATAAGAACACGTTGAACCTCAGGTTTGGAGGTGCGTTGTTCACCGTGATTGTCAACTGTTTTCCTTTAATCTGAAGCTGCCCGGTGGCGCCGGCACCATCACCTGTGCCGACTAGTGGGATCACCATTTGTGATTTTACTTCTGCGGCGCTGGCGCTGCTGATGAACATTGACATTGCCAACAACGCTAGTGCAGCGATTCTGAACGCTGCGTGTACGTACGCAAAACGATTTTTCCTTTTCATTTTTAGTCTCTCCTTTTTTTTGCTGATTTCTTTTTGAAACCAGTTTGTTCTAGCGCAATCGGCATGCCAGCGTTAAATGCTTCAAAACACTGGGAAACTTAAATTACAGCTTTGCCATCTCTGAGAAAATTTCTCAAGTGTGGAGATAAAGTGGTGAAATACTAAGCGGGAGAGCCTAAGCTTTCTAGGTATTCTTGAAACGATGTTTGTTGATCTTCAGCAATTTGATTTTTCTATACAGAGTCGATGCCGGAATACCTAATTTGGCTGCGGCACCACTAGGCCCGGACACGCGACCTTCGGCGTCCGCCATTGCAGCTTCGATCATTTGTTTCTCACGCGTCGCGAGCGTTTCGGAGAGTTGTTGGCTGGTTTCCGGAATTGAGATTGACTGGGGGGAAAGCCAACTCTCATCAACCGAAAAGGTATCCGTGTCACAGAAGATCAGCGATCGTTCAATCACATTCTGGAGCTCTCGAACGTTACCCGGCCAGGAGTACGACTGAAACAAATCCAGCGTTCTTTTGTTCACGCTGCGTATTTTCTTACCCGCTTTACTGGCATAACGATCGATGAAATACTCCATCAGCAGCGGGATGTCTTCGCTTCGTTCGCGTAGCGGCGGCATTTCAAAAGGAACCACATTGAGTCGATAAAACAGATCGCTTCGAAACGTGCCTGCTGCTATTGCGGCTTGCAGGTCCCTATTCGTGGCGGTAATGACTCGAACATCGGCTCGAATCCTTTGAGTCCCGCCGACGCGTTCGAATTCGCGTTCTTGCAACACTCGCAAGAGTGCAATCTGCGTTTCTTGCGGAAGTTCCCCGATTTCATCCAGAAAGATCGTTCCTCCTTCAGCCAATTCGAAACGCCCAAGCCGCCGCTGCACAGCTCCGGTAAATGCCCCTTTTTCATGACCAAATAATTCCGACGCGATCAACGAGGAAGGGATCGCGGCGCAATTGACGCTGACAAAGGCGCGTGAGAAACGTTCTGAACGTTTGTGGATGGCGCGCGCAATGAGTTCCTTGCCGGTTCCGGTCTCACCATGTATGAGCACCGTGGAATTGGTCGGCGCCACCTTGGAAACACGAGAGAGTACTGTCTGCAAGGATTGCGAAACGCCGACGATTTCTTCAAACATGGATGTTTTATCGATCTCTTCGCGGAGCGCGATATTTTCTTTCCGTACCTTTTCTTCCACTTCTTTCCGATCGTTAATATCAATTGCCGTGAGGTACCATCGAATGACGTGTCCCTGTTCATCCCGTACAGGGTTGAACCGCGCGAGAAACCACCGATACTTGCCGTCTTTTCGGAGTACTCGTTGCTCAATTTCAAACGGCACTCCGCGTGAAAGCGATTGCTGACGCTCATCCGTGAGCCTGTCCACATCTTCTGGATGAATCACCCGTTCGCGGAAGCCTGGTGCTATAGCGTCTTCCTGGGTACAGCCTGTATAGTCGAGCACCTTTTGATTCGCATAAAGAAGACGACCATCCGGTGTTAGCACGCTGATGAGCTGAGGAATGGCTTCAACAATTTCCCTGAGCTCTCTTTCGTCTTGCCGGATTTTGTCTTCCGTTTGCTTGCGATCATGGATATCGATGCCTGTTCCATACCATCGAATGATGTTTCCTCGTTCATCGAATAGCGGATTGAGACGCGTAAGAAACCAACGATACTGCCCGTCTTTTCTGCGGATTCTCTGCTCCTTCTCAAACGGGACACCGAGTGACAGCGCCTGCTGCCGTTCTTCCAGTAGTCGCTGGAAATCCTCAGGGTGCAAGACACGCTCACGAAAATCATCTGCCGCGACTTGTTCTAGTGTACATCCGGTATATTCGAGAACTTGTTCATTGGCATATAGAAAATGTCCTTCCGGCGCCAGGACAACAATCATCGGAGAAATAGCTTCGATAATTTGTCGGAGCTCTCTTTCATTTTTCCGGGTTTTTTCTTCCGCCAGCTTTGTGGCGGTTACATCCGTCACCGCTCCGACATACTCAACGCTCCCTGTTTCCTGTTTAGAAGCATGCGCAACAACGTGGACGTGTTTGATGGAGCCATCCTGCATAAGGAATCGATGTTCAAAATCCAGATCGGTGTTCTGGCGTACAGCGCGTTCCAATGTTTGCTTTACAAAGACGACATCTTCCGGATGAATCCGTTGCAGTACCTGTTCAAACGTGGGTCTGATCATTCGATCAAGCCCAACAATCCGATACGTTTCATCCGACCAGAACAGTTCTCCGCTCGAGACGTTCCAACCAAAACTGCCGGTCAGACTGAGCCTTTGGGCTTCGCTCAGGTATGCTTCGCTACGTCGCAACGCTTGCGCGCGCAACACGGCATGGCGCGACGTGATCACAGCATGCGCGAAAATATCGGACCATTCCTCCAGCAACTTTACGTTGTCTCGTTCGAATTGACGGGGATCGTCGGTGTACAGTGTGAGTGCGCCAAAAGCCTTGCTAGCAGATTTCAGGGGAAGGGAAAGCATATGAATATCCGGCATGGAACAAGTTTGACCAGTGCGAATTGCCATGCTCGCAGGTTGTTTCGAATCGGCTTCAGCCCAGGTCAGATCCAGATCCAGGAGAATTCCATCGTTGTCTCCGGCTTGCGCAACACGCCGGATTGTTTTCTGTGGATCTGCCTCGGCGTAGCCAACCCAGGCAATCCGAAATCCAAAATTCTCCACAAAGATATTACAAACAGATTGAAGCAAGTGGTATTCATCGGCTGCTTCTGCCAGCGTGCGGCTAAACTTGAGCAGCGTACGCAATGTCTGCGTTAGCCGAACAGGGATTTCCTTACCGGAATGCCCGCCTTGCTCCATCCGAGTTTGCATGGGTTCTACTCAGTTCAATGAAGGTTGGACTTATTGCAAATCCTAACCGTGCTGCACCAGGCCAAACGATAGTGATTTTGATGATGCGCTTGAACTATCCATAATTATACTTCACTAATTTGGAGACAGAACCAGAACAACTTCTCAATTGTATTTTGCCAACGAATCCGCATTTGGCACATGTATTGCTGTTGTCTCAGCCATGGTCTTAAGAATTGAGAAATCAAATACTTCCGAATTTGTAATTTTTACTTTAAGCGGTCGAATTGAAAGTGAAAAAATCAGAGAGTTGCAGGAAATTCTTGCCTTGCAACAATCTAATCAAAAGATTGCTTTCGATCTGAGTGACGTAAAACTCGTGGACCAACCTTCGGTTGAATTCCTTGAGAAATGCGAAGCCCATGGTTTGGAACTTAGGGATTGTCCTGTGTATTTGCGCGAATGGATCGTGCGAATACGAGTCACGAATAATAAGTGAACGTGATTGGGATGTGTGGATAATTGATGGCTTGTTAGTATCCTTTTGTGGTATCCACGTTCAATATTTTTTGCGATTGCTGAAATCGGTGATGCTGCGCTAGCCAAAATTACAAGCGCAAAGAAAAAATCATGGACAATCTGACGTATGTTTCTCCAATTTTTTGAAGCGGAAATCGAGGCGCTCAAAACACGCGACGCAAATGGCCTGGAGAGACTTGAACTCCCGACCTTCGGTTTAGGAAACCGCTGTTCTGTCGGCTGGCGTTGTGTTAAAAAGTAAGAAAGAATTGTGCCAAATTTGTGCCTTCAACAAGCGGCAAACATTCGTTAAATGGCGCAACAATCAACAACTATGAACAATCAAATAAAAATTTGTCGACAGAGACTTATGATGTTTGAAATCCTTGGACTTATTTCTTTTTTGAATTGGCGTTTCCTCTCTTCGGCACTTCCGTGCTACCTCTTCGGCAGTACTTTGCTAACTTCCGACCAGAAATGGGTCGGCTTGAACGCTTTTGTGCCAGATTTGTGCCAACAACCAATCGCAAGAATTCGGAGGTATTGACAGTCAATCAACGGTCGTAACTTTCGCCCGAGGAATGCTTTCTAAGTAGATTCAACACTAGCTTGTGTAGCATCCATGATCATCAAAACAAATAAACTAAGATAGAAGTAGACCCATATCAAAGGATTCAATAGAACAAAAAACAGTAGAGTGTAAGTTAAGAATTCATACACATATGTGGAAAGATTCTTTGTTTTGTTCGCCAAGAAGCAAATAGCTAGCACGCCGATTACCTGAACATATTTCAGTGATTCACCGGGAACAACTTTCGTGGCAAAATACGAAAAATTTAACGTAGTTGCGTTAAAGGTATTTTCCCAATGAGCAAAAACGCCGGAATAGAATTCTTTCGGCGTTTGTACCGCAAAAGGTATTAGGATCGCCAGGAATACTGCCAGGAAACAAACAGATCCCTGGGCTGCTATCTTTATTCCAAAACGCCGATAGATATTTGTGACCGACAACGGAACAAGAATCCATGCAAATTGTGAAACTCCGGCTGCAATCCCCAGCCAAGCACTGGACCAGATTGGCCTGTTCTTCTGTTGAAACAATAAAAATAATGCGAGTGGAACCCATAAAATACCTATGTAAATCTCATGTCGATACAAAAGATATGGCGTTAGAAGGAATATACCTCCTAAACCCGCAACAATGCTCTTTCTACTGGATTCTGTTCCCCAATAAATGATCAGTACTGAAAATACGATAGCTGCAGCGTGTATAAACCGCAAATCGAAATGCATCAGCACCGCTGGTATGTACGCCATCCACATTCCTGGTAGATATGTCAGAGGCACTGAATGTGGTAGTGAATAAGTCGAATAAGGATTTCCTCCGGACAGAAAACGGTATCCTGCAGCCTGAATTAGCGGTAACATGTCCGATCTACCTGGGTGAAGCGGAAAGTAAGTAATACTTAGTGTCTCTGCGCTCGCAAAGATTAAGATGGTAATTACCAAGAATCGTTGGTGACTTTGATTCTTCAGGAAGCAATGCAG
>JAKEFK010000320.1 GCA_022616075.1 bacterium | reverse complement strand
TCAATGCCGCCAGAATGGCGGCGCTCATTAGAGGAGCGCCAGCCTCCAGGCTGGCATAAATGACCGCCGGCATTCTGCCGGCATGGTTCGTTTAGAAAATCATTCTTCTCGTAGATGCAAAAGCAAATGTAGAAACTCAAGGGCCAATTCTCCAATTTCAATCTGCAATCTGCAATCTGCGATCTGAAATGTTGCGGCTCTGCCGCGTTGCGACTTTGCGTTAAAATCTTGTTCAGTATTTGTTCTATCATTTGAACAGGGGTATTTGGTGGGAGATTCGAAAAAGAGAACACGGGGAATCCCGTCCTGGATAGATCCACAAACCGGTGTGCTTTCAATCAGTTCAAAAAAGATATTAACGCCTTTGATGTCCCTTTCCGAATTCCTTCGCACACCACTCGGAGCGCAAGCAGTTCTTACTGAAGAAGACAGAAATGTTGATACGTATCATCATCTTGGGGCATTTGCATATCAGAAAGGAATTCTCAGGAAGTATAGTCTTGGGAAACACCTGATTGCACGGAATGCTTTTACGATCGAGGCATCTTTCCTGAACAACCAGCTTTTCCAAATTACACTTCATCCGGAATCGCCGTCTTTTGGTGCGACGGAAAAAATCAGGATGCAAAAATTGGAAGACTGGATGAAATCCCAAGCCGGTCCCCAATGGCCATCATGGAATTGGCTGTGGGGCACGTATTCTTTAAACTCCAATTACGATCCACGCTGGAGTGAGAAAATTTATGCAACGCTGGATGTGCGATGGGGACGGATCAATCAGCCCGCGAAACCATGGTGGCGAAGACCGTACGTTTTGGCTGTTGCCGTGGAAAAGCGCCCGGCTCAAAAATTGATTCACCGTTTTGTTGACTCAAAGCGGCGATGCTCTTTGCAGTGGATGACGGACGACTCAGATTGTTACCAGGCATTGATTGTTGTGAAATGTCCACACAAAAGCATTGAACATCTTTCTGTACGGGTTGGACTCACATATTCGGCTTTTCTTCCTAAAGTGAAGGAATTTAAGAAAGCTCATTATCTGATCATTCTGAGTCTCTCAGCCTACCACTGCGGTCCGCAGTTCGAATTGGTTGATGAATTAGCCCGTCGAATTATCAAATCCTGCCGGGGCGCGACAATGGATACGAAGTTATGAAAAAAATAGGAAACTCTGCTACTGAAGCAAAGATGTCCAATTTAGAACGACTTCGATCGGGGAGGTTGCTATTTCTTCTAATGGTGTGTTGATCAGAAAGCGCTGTCCGTCCCCCGTAACGACGTAATGGTTTCGCGCTTCAATCTTAGGCATAATCTTTGTTTGAAAAAGAATTTTGGGAGCAGGTTGTTCCGTTGAGCCAGGATGAAAATCGACCGACATCATCTTCCTATCCGGAGAAATATAGAAAATCTCTTTGCTGTTTGCGCTCCATTTTTGTTGTTGACCGCCGGTAGTAGAAATTTGTACTTTTCCGCCCGGTGTCGGAAAATTTTGTACGTAGACTTCATAACGTCCGGATTCATCCGATGAATAGGCGATCCAATTGCCATCGGGTGAAACCTGCCCAAAATCTTCATTGTATTCACTAGTCAAAAAGGGAACTGGTTTTCCGTTGCTATTTATCGGAAGCATCCATATGTCACTTTGATTCGTTTTGAGTTCGAGAGTCGTGTAAACAAGGAACCTTCCATCTCGTGACCAATCATCCGTGGCAGCGAAGCCGGTCAGCTTCAATAGCGTGATTACTTTTCCGCTTGACAGATTCGCTTCGGAAAAGACGCCTTCCGGATAAGAGGCGTATACCATGCGACTGCCATCCGGAGACCATAGCGAAGTGATTCCTCCGCGGTTTCTATTTGGGACGCGGTTCGCGATGCCTCGCGTTAATTCCAGGATCCAGATATCGCTATCGAGATTGCTTGAGCCGCGCCTGCCGGAAAACGAAATCTTCTTTTCATCGGGCGACAGACATGGTTCCGCATAAAGGCCGGGCGGACCCGCTTTTCCGATCTGTTTGCCGGTTCGGTCATACCAGATAAATTCACTGTTCTCAAATCCGCCTGTACGGTATGCAAGGACACCATTTTGTGCAACCGAGAAGGCAGCAAATCCGGCCGTAAACCATTTCACCCATGCACTTTCGACAAGTTTTACCGGATCACCTTTCAATTTCAAATTATCCGGATCAAAGGCGTGTGCCATTAGTTGATTTCCTGAAAGTAAGAAGATCAAATACCCGGAAGTATAGACTGCGCCTGAATCAGCATTGATCAGCCATTGTTTTTCTTTCGAATCCAGCGATCCAATGTAGATTCCGGCCATTTTGGGATTCATGCTCCAAACATAGTAGAGAAAGTGCCGGCCATCCGGAAGAAAAGAAGGGTAACGAACTGTTGATTCTCCTTGAGTCGCGTCAAGAGAAACTTGAAGCGCCGGGTTTCCACCTTTTGAAGATACGCGATAAATTGCGCCGCCTTCGTGAGCAGAAAACAGAATCACTCCATCGAGGTTCATGGTGCCCCCTCTTGGATTGGGGGCGCGACAGATCGTTTGAGATGACCCTGATGCAAGGTCAAACTTTTTCAAATTACCTTCTGAAAAGTATCCAATAGACTTGCTATCAGGTGCCCAGAAAGGGAAAGCGGCTCCTTCAGTACCCTGCAATCCGCGTGGATGGCTGGAATCAAGGCTCCTTAGCCATAAGATGTTATTTCCCGTTAAGTCGCTTGCTGTAAAAACCAGCGTTTCGCCATTCGGCGATAGCGCAATTGTGTTATCAAAGGAAGATCCTGCCGGCGGCGGGACCATAAAGCGGATCACAGAGACGTCTGTTGCACGCTGGTAGTTCAAAAACAGAAGTAGGCCGGTGAGGATCAATACTGCGACCATCCAGAATGCGCGCTCGAAACGCTTTGTGCGTTTTTGCATAAAGGGAACTGGTTGTACGAGGCCCACTTCTGAGATCCACCGAAGTTGAAGCACGATATCGTGGGCTGTTTCCCAGCGATCATCGGGATCCTTCGCCATGCATGTTTTCACGACCCAATCCAGAGCCGGTGGCGTCACTGGCTGAATGGTAGAAATCGGATGAGGATGGGAAGAGAGGATTGCCGCAATCAAACTTGCCTGGCTCTTGCCCGTGAATGCATGTTTTCCCGTCACCATTTCGTATAAAACGGTACCCAGAGAAAAAATATCGGTTCGCAAATCACAATCTCGCCCTTCCAGTTGTTCAGGGGACATGTACTGCACAGTGCCAAGGATAGTTCCTTCTGCAGTTAGCTCGCGCTGTTCTGGCGGTAGAGTCGATACGTCCTCCCGGCCAGATAGTGGGAGCCCCTGTCCGCCGAATTTTGCCAATCCAAAATCGAGCAATTTGACTCCGGATTTGGTGATCATGATGTTGCCCGGTTTTAAATCGCGATGAATGATTCCTTGTTTATGTGCTTTATCAAGCGCCTCCGCAATTTGAATTCCATATCGCAGGGACTGTTCAACTGTTAAAGCACCTTTGTGCAATCTTTGAGCTAGCGTTTCTCCTTCCAGGAATTCCATGACCATGAAATCGATTCCATCATGCGAACCGATATCATGGAGCGCACATATATATGGATGTGAAAGACTTGAAATAGCACGCGCCTCTCTTTCAAAACGCTGCTTCAAATCAGGATTGGCTGAGAAGTGAGCAGGCAAAACTTTGATTGCAACAGTGCGATCCAGCCTGGTATCCTTTGCGCGGTACACTTCCCCCATTCCACCAGCTCCAATTTGGCTAAGAATTTCGTACGGACCCAATCGCATGCCGGCGGAGACGCCCATGAGG
The DNA here is from genome assembly GCA_022616075.1 of bacterium. NCBI lineage: Bacteria > bacterium. The sequence continues at coordinate 11,259 of JAKEFK010000320.1, read as the reverse complement.
CTAATTGTACTCCCCCTTGTATTGAACCGATAGCTGGCGGTGTCACGTCTCATACAGCATCGGTTATTACTTCATTTGAAACGGGGTTCAGATCGTTGAGGTAGATTGGAGACAGAAGGCGGCACGCCAGTGCGCCGCCTTCTATTAGCCAACACATCCAAATTTCAACTATGAACACGTCAAAGCGCAGAATCGTAAAAAGCCGCAAGGTCTGCTTTCATTCGAATCAATGATGGCTTGTGGATGTACATCATGTGCCCGGCTTCATAGTAAGTCATCGTGATGTTTTTCTGCTGTTCCTGCTCCAGTGGCAGGCGCTGAAACGTGTATTCGGTGGCAAAAAAAGGCGTGGCCAGGTCGTAATATCCGTTGGCCACAAGAACCTTCATCGCAGGATTCAATGAGATCGCCTGCCGGAGATTCTCAGACACGTCTACATATTCATTCTGATACTCCAAGTAACTCCACGGACGCACGCGGTCGGTCAGGATTTCATATGCGAGATCGCTTTCGTATTTCAGCTCCATTCGAACATAGTGATTCAGCGCGGCGGTGTAAACGCCTTCGATTGCCGCATAACTCGGATCAAATTCGAACTCTTCACCGGCTGCATCGCGGTCTCTTCCCGTAAACCGGGAATCAAGCCGTCCCACCGTGAGACGTTCCGCGCGCATCAGCTCTTTTGTAAATCTGAAGATCTCGATCCGCAGATTAGAACGATTCACATAATCAGTTGTCAAACCTGTATATCGCGCTAGCTTCTCTGCTACGGTGTTTCTTTCCGAAGGAGAAAGTTTAGAGCCTTTCATCAACGCCAATGTGTACTCTCCCACTGCAAACTGACGGACTTCGTCCAGCGTTTTCCGTAGATCGTTCTGCAGTTCCGGAACGAGTTTTTTGTGATACCAGGCTGTCGCAGTGTACGTTGGTAAGAACAATATATAAGGAAGGTCATTGCCTGAATTAAAACGGGCCGTTTGAAAATTCAGAATGGAAGAGACCAGAATGACACCATTGAGATACATTCCATGCCGTTGCTGCAAATAAAGAGAGAGCGCGGCGGCGCGAGTAGTTCCGTAGCTTTCACCAATCAAAAATTTGGGAGAGGACCAGCGACGAAAACGGGAGACATAGAGCCGGATGAATTCACCGACCGTTTCAGCGTCTTCCCGGTATCCATGAAACTGTTTCGGGTCTTCGCCCGGGACTGCTCTGCTGTAGCCGGTTGTAACCGGATCGATGAAGACAAGATCGGTTTGATCGAGGACCGAATAATCATTATCGACCAGCTGATAAGGAAGCTTTGGCGGAAATCCTTCTTCTGGCATCTGAACTCGTCGCGGCCCGAGCACACCCAGATGGAGCCACACGGATGACGATCCCGGTCCGCCGTTGAATGAAAATGTGATCGCACGTTTGGAAGGATCGCTCATTCCTGTGCGCGCGTAGGCCATGAAAAAAATGCTCGCCTTGGGGCGCCCATTCTCCTCCTTCAAAAGAATATTGCCCGCCGTTGCTGTGTACTCCACAGGCTTCCCATCGATGCGAATTGTGTGTTTCGTGTCGGAAATCAGCTCCTTTGGAAACTCTGCCTTGAACTCCGGAGTGTCTTTCTTCTTCGCGTTCTCTTCTTCCGCGAAGCCAATTGCAGTGGTTATTATGAACATGCTCACCAGAGCGAGTATTCGCCTCATCATGCTGCTTTCTCTCCTTCAGTGCTTCGTTAGACGACGGTGTTATTGCTCCTTTCAAAGTAACAACTTTCATTTCCACACCAGTTTGTTTTATACCATAGAGCCACGGAGAGCACGGAGTGTTGCACAGTCTTCCTGGCAGAATCTACGATGGTATTTCTTTTTCCGGCAAACTCACCGGATACTTTTATCCAGGCGCTCGAGCGTCTGCCTCCATGTCCTGTTGTCAATCTGGAACCGCCTGTCTTCGGTGAGCTCTCGCAGCGCTTTGGCGAGCTCGGCATTGTCCGGTCGAAGCGTCAGGTAATGCATCATTTCGGCCCGTTTGTCCGGATGGAGTTTTTCAAATTGTGGTGCGGTCGCCAATGTCATCAGGTTTGCGGCGTCGGCGCCAGTGAGTTGTCCGGTACTAAACCACTGCGGCAGGCCATCCAAAATTTGGTTCCTTACGTCTTCGGGAAGATTTCGAACACCAGCCCCTAACAATTTTGCCATGTTTTCAACCTGATCAGTGTCCGGAGGATAATTCATCAACCGGGTCAGCAACTCGTTCTTTTGTGGAATTTGAGGCTGACCAAGTGGAGGAGGAGTAGTTTGACCGGCGATAAGTATAAGACTGACGATTTTAATGCGATCGCCCCCATAACTCTGGATCCGGTTGAGCACCCAGTTTTGTGATTTTTCGTCAAGCATGGCGAAATTTGTACCTGCCAGGTTCTCCAAATTTACGGCCAGCCGGTTGTCCGCCGGTCTGGCGGCCATGGTGTCCATCAGCAGTTTCCTGGTTGAAAGCGGCAGAGATCCAAAACCACTCTGGTCTATAACATTCACCATATTCCCTATGCTGGTCATGTCACCCGCTGCGGCATATTGCTTGAAGCGGCTGATCACGTCCGATTGCATATTTGGCGGCAGCTTCTGAAACCCTTCGCTATCAAGCAGTCTGCGCATTTCTGCGGCTGTGTTCGGATCGTTCTTCAGAGCGATGATATCTACCTGAGTCGACAGCCTCTTCCGGGTTTGGGGACCAGCGATCCCATCTTCTTTGATGCCGTTTTCTCTTTGAAACTCGCGAATGGCGTTGCGAGTATCCTCGCTGTCAAGACCATCTTCTTTAATGGGCTTCTGACGGTTTTCTATCCGCCATTTATTCAGCGACTCCTGCAAATCTCGAACTGCGGGCTGCGGCGTGCCGGCAGCCTGAGTTGGTGTAGCACCGGTGGCCGCGCCGGTTGGGAGCGCCTGGTAAAGGTTGTGTCGCATTAAATCGCCACTCAGTTGATGTTGCCCCTTGCTCTCAGTAGCCTGCATTTTCTGCGCGAGCACTGTCTTAGTCGACTCCTGGCTATCAGTTGAAGTCTGCCGGTCTCCTACTGACGGAGGCGAGACTTCTGATGCTGTTTCTTTTACGTTTGTCGTAGTAGGTGAGGGTATTGGCGGTGTTTGTCCGCCTATCCGTGTGTTTGCCATTGTCTTACTCCTTGCAAACTCGATAGCTCACATTCTTTAACTAAGACGGATAAGGAGCCAGCTAAACGGACATATTTCCTGTTTCTGTCTAGCTGATGTAATTTCAGTATAACATTAAAAGATCGAGTCGCATTTTCAGGATTGGCGGTTAGAAACGATTACCTAACACGAAAGCAACACAAATCCTTCTAACCACAATGGATTTGAAAATATGTTGCAGGTACACCACTATCTTTATATAGATTTGCTCGCAAGGAAGTGCCGGCCAGAAACCGCATGGGAACAACACTACGAGAAGACGCACGCCCAGCATCTGGTGGGACTGGTACGCGCCCTATTTGAGCGCGCGTCAGAAGGGCAGCAGTCCGGAGGAGGCAGTAGCCACCGCCGATCGCTACATGTAAGGAGGTATACCAAATCTGACTTCGATCACGTGAATGCATAGGAGGAAAGAACATGGCAAATCTAAAGTATACAAGCAGACAGGTCGACATTTGTCGCTTGCGCTTTGTGCCACAGCGTTCATTGCGCACAACACGATGGCACCGACCGATAGCAGAAACGTGCTTTTCAAGCGATTTGTAACGAGAAGGAGGATTAATGAACTCTAAAATGAAAGTTGCACAGTTAAGTAAACCTGGCGGAGATTGGGAGTTAGTAGAGCGTAATATCCGTGAACCAAAGCCTGGACAAGTGCGCGTGAAAGTGGAGGCTTCCGGTATTTGTCACAGCGATGCTCTTGTCAAAGAAGGTTTGTGGCCAGGGCTTCAGTATCCGCGTGTTCCAGGTCATGAAATTGCGGGACACATCGACGCAGTCGGTGACAACGTCATCACATGGACGAAAGGTCAACGCGTCGGTGTTGGCTGGCATGGTGGACATTGTTTCGTGTGCAAACAGTGCAGGCGTGGTGACTTCGCAATGTGCGTCAACCGAAAGGTCACTGGTTTTGACTTTGATGGAGGATATGCCGAGTACATGATTGCACCGGCCATGGTGCTGGCGGCTATTCCTGATGAAATGCCAGCTGAGGAAGCAGGACCTTTTATGTGTGCCGGGGTAACAGTGTTCAACGCACTGCGCAATTCCGGAGCACGCGCCGGAGAAGTGGTCGCAGTACACGGCATCGGCGGACTTGGCCATCTCGGAGTTCAGTACGCGCGACAGATGGGATTTGAGACTGTCGCTATCAATCGAGGAAACGACAAGGAACCGCTGGCTCGAAAGCTGGGCGCCCATCATTACATTGATGCGAACGCTCAAGACGTCGTAGCAGAGTTGCAAAAACTTGGTGGCGCAAGCGTAATTCTCGCGACTGCACCGAATGCGCAGGCGATTTCTCCGCTGGTTGATGGATTGTCTTCAGATGGCAAACTGCTAGTGCCGGCGGCACCACCCGAGCCTCTCACGATCAGTGTTTTCTCACTAATTCTGGGAAGGCGATCAGTCGCCGGTTGGTACTCAGGTACAGCGAAGGATTCGCAAGACACAATGGAATTCAGCGCACTGAGTGGTGTACACCCGATGGTCGAAAAATTTCCACTCGATCGCGTGGCGGAAGCCTACGAACAAATGCATAGCGGAAAGGCGCGATTCCGTGCCGTGCTCACGTTCTCTGCGTAACGGTCGACTTGTGTTTTTAATTAGTTAGTAAGATGCATCTGATTAGAATTCGATAGTTGTCGGTTTTGTTTTCTCCTGCTATGTGGTTGAAGTTCGCTTTGAAGACAGTTCGTTTGGCTTAAAATCGTTCAAAACGTCCAATAGGGAAGAAAAGTGGGGATATGGCTTATGCGTCGATGGATGGTGGAAAAACTGCGGAAGTGAAACTGAAGCGTTACCCCGGTAACACCAATGATCCTGTAGTGATCCAAAATCTGAAATACTGGGGAGCGCCGCGGAACGACGGATTTGTCTTGATGCCGAATGAAGTAGAAGCGTACCGGATTGGCCCGAAAGCATTTGAATTTCGGAACACAAACGGTTTCATGATCACCGTAGACATCAATTCCAACGACGTCGCCAAAGCTAGCATGTAGAATAGACCATCAGAATCGTTTTGTTCGCAGTTGCGGGCGCCTGCCTTCCAAGGCGCCCCAACTCAGGCCGTTCTTAAGTAAATATTGGAATCTACATCCGCAGTAGAGGGCGTCCCATCATGCGATCCTTTGGTACATTCCGTAATCCGAAAAAGGCGCAACTTCGCTCAAGAAACAGAGTTTTTGTGTTGCTGCATTTTGGCGTTTTGGAAATTTTCTTTCTCTTTATTTTGAAGGCTCGGATTCATGGAAAAAGCACGCTCAAAGTTTTCGATTGAGCCGGCCAGCATAACCATGCGGCTTTCTCGATCAGGACTCCATTGTGCTTGAATCAAGAGCAAATTTGCTTTGGTTGCATAAACACCGGGAATGTCCGGATTCAGCTCCATGCATTTCTGAATCTTTAAGAGCCCCTCTTGAATTTCACTCTGTGGATTCTGATTCAAATGGATTTTCCATTCCGATTTCTTCAATTGGATTTCACCCAGCATTGCATAAGCTTGTGCAAATTTCGGATTCAAATCCAGTGTTTTCCGCGCGTGTTCCGTGGCGAGATTCAGCGGCTCCTCAGGCGACCTGTTTTTAGCTAGCAGCCATTCGGCTCTAATGAATTCAAGCCGAGCCATCCCGTGATGAATCTGTTGCTGCGCAGGATTCAGCTCAAGAGCCTGCTTCAAATAGTCCATGGATTTTCGCAAAGCTGGAAGTGGGGATTCCTTCTTTTGAATTAGATGCTGAGCCTCGATTCTTTTCGCGTCTGCCAATCCGGTAAACACCTCAGCATAATGGAGACCAATTAAAGGAATCAGTTTTTCCTCCGTCTCTTTGATCCATGGAAGCGGATTGTCATTTTGCGCCAGCAGATATTCGGCACGATACAGATGCGCGCTCGCGCTATTTACAGAGGAATGCGGATTGCCTGGTTTCAGATTCTCTCCTTTCTGGCATTCGCTTAAAGCCTTTTCTATGTTTGGATACGGATTCTTTCCGTGTTCCAATTCATAACTGACCAGCTCCAGATAAACCGCTGCGATGTTCGTATGGATCAACCAGTAATTTGGATTGATTTTCAAAGCCTTCTCAAAATTCTCTAAAGCCTGTTGAAAAAATGCCGTGGGATCATTTCCGCTACTCCTGGCAATCAAGCCGAGATTTGTGTAAACATACGCGAGGTTTGACAGTGCGCCAAAATGACGGGGACTTAATTCCAGAGCCCTTTTGTAGGCATCAATTGAATGAACGAAAAAAGACTTGCTTTCTTCACCACGTGTCATTGCTTCGATGCCCTGGCCGAAGTAGGAGCCGCCAAGAGCTGCAAAAGCTACGGGTGAAGAGGAATCCTTTTTCACCGATAGCTCAAGCGCCCTTATCGATTGTTCCAGGTATTTCGTGGGATCTTTGCCGGTTTGGGATTGATAGTCGGCAAGATAGGAGTAAGCCGTTCCAAGTGTAAGAGAAGCGCGGGCATTCTCTGGATCGAGAGTCAGAGCCTTCCCACTCAATTCAATAGCTGTATGAAAGGCATCCGAAGGATCATGACCCAGAAGGAGCTCGTTTTCTCCCCACCTCCATGCAGTCCGCGCAAATAATTCATACGATGTTGCGTCTTCCGGATTTACAGTTATTGCCTTTTTGCAATATTGATTCGATTGCTCGTATTCGGATTTTCCATCTTTTCCAGTGGCAAATTGGACGGCCATTACTGCGCGCCACAGTGAACACTGGTTCTGGTAGAGAGCAGCATTGCTCCTGCATATTTCTTCAGCCCTGGAATAGTTTTCCGCGCTGGCTTGATAATGCTTCTTTGCTAGATCGAATTTCCCTTCGTGTGAGGCCTGCTCCCCCATCTTTTCGAATACTTGCCCTTGCAGCATCCTGGCCTCATAAAGCCACGGAAATTTTTCCGACGATTGGCGAGCCAATCGCAAAGCTGCATCCCAATTTTCTTCATAGTAAGCCAAAAGCGCTTCTCCATATTCTCGTGACTGGCTCCCTAATTCAGGTGTTTGACGCAAATATCGAACAGCTGGATCACGAAACTCCCTTTTAACAGCCAGCAGATTTCTCATCCGTGTCTCTTTATCTTTGATCCGGTTCACTTCAGATACTTTTTTCTCGTACAGCGCGCCCAGAGTCAATCCCAAAGCGTTCGCCACCTCTTTCCGCTGATATCCCGCATTCCAGGCTCTCTCTAAATGCATTCTGGCTTTTTCATAATCTTGAAGAGCGAGATACCCGCGTCCCAGCGCAAAACTCCCGGGTCCTAACCCTGCTTTTCCAACATCCGCCGTCATGACTTCAATTTCCTTCAAGCGTTGCAACACCTGTGATTTTTCTTTTCGAATGTCGTGCAACGGTGTCATATAGGCGACTCGCATCTTCCAATCCATTTCTTCTACGAATCTGGAGAATTCGCGCGCAACTTTCACCTCCTTTGCAGCGCGCAAATAGGAAGAAAGGCTAAAGCCGGCCAAAGCGATGATTACTATGGACGCCGCTGCCGCAAGGACTGCAACAGTCTTATGCCTTTTGATTTTTTTGAAAACGCGGTATCGCAACGTGGGGCGATGAGCGAGAATTGGTTCACCTTCGAGGTATCGCTTGAGATCATCACCTAATGCGCGCGCCGAATCGTATCTCCTCGCAGGATCCTTCTCCAGACACTTGGATACGATGGTCTTAAGATCCTCCGGAATGAATGGAACAATTTTATTCAGGGAGACAGGTTCCTCTGAAACGATATTGATCAAAAGGTCCACGCCCGTGCTGTCAAACGGTCGTTGACCGGAAAGTAAATAGTAGAGAGTCGACCCCATGCTATAGATATCCGCTCTACGGTCCACCATCCGGTTGCCCAAAAGTTGTTCGGGAGACATGAACGCCGGCGTCCCCATGATTGCTGACGTCGCTGTGATGCCTGCCTCAGAGATTTCACGAGCGATTCCAAAATCCACAAGATAAGGACGTAGCGAGCCATCGTCTCTTCTTTCGATCAAGATGTTGGAGGGCTTTATATCACGGTGAACGATGCCCAATCTGTGCGCGGTCTGCATCGCATCGCAAACCTGTTCCATGAGGCGGATTTTTTGTTCCAAAGATAGCTCGCCCGATAATTCTTGCAGTGTCTGCCCCGGAATGAGTTGCATCGCGATGTAGGGCTTACCTTGGACCTCGCCGACTTCGTAAATTTTGCAGACATTGTCATGTTCGATCTGTGCTTGCGCCCTCGCTTCACGAAGCAGACGCTTCTTGTACTCTTCATCCTCACTTCGGATGAATTTCAAAGCGACATACCGCGAGAGTTTCGGATCATAGGCTTTGTAGACGCGAGCCATGCCCCCTTCTCCGAGCAGCGATTCAATTCGATATAATTGCCAGTCCTGAAGTGGGATGTCTACTTCGATGCGACCGGAGTCCGTATGAATGAAGTGAGTGGTTTCGTCTCCGGGCATATATGGAACTAGTATACTGAGAGCACAACTCTCACACAAAATGTGAGGGCAATGGTAATGTCCCAAAGTTGTGTTGGGGTTGTCCTATTGGAAGGCTTTCCAACCTCCCCTTAATCCCCTCCTTCATAAGGAGGGGAAATCCGAACAACACACAAATAGGACAATACCAGGGCAATGACTTTCTTGAATGTTACCGCTCACGAGTATGATTAAATGGAGCGTGCTAGTGCTCATCGCGAATCTTTACGGTCAGTTTGGTATCCCACCCTCTCCGTTTTTTGTTTTTCCCGACAATATGACCCCACTGTGTGCCAAATGGTTTTCTTTGTAATCATTTTCTCAAACCATCTTTTGTACGCAGAAGAGGAAATTGCGGCAATCGATTCCGATGTTTTACGGATGATGTATGGATTGTGGGAGGATTCCGGTTTCGTCAAAGATCCGAATCGAACCGAAAGGGCTGCGTGGATTGTCTGCGATTCTGCGAATACGTAACACTTGATTCGCTGGGCCACGTTCCGCAGACCGCAACCGGGAGCTTTGGTACGGACCGGTTCCGCCAAATACGATCGCGCAGATCCATACAAATACCGACAAAGTAGATCCTCAACCGGCAAAAAAAGATTTCGCAATGGCCAAAAAGATTGGGATCCCGGTGTGCACAGTGAGCGCAGGTGGCATCTGGATCGCAAAACCGGACGGCGTTGTGGAACAACTCAGTGGCCCGGTTTGGTACAAAATTGTGCGAAAGGAATAAGTTCATTGCCGCCAACAGCTAGGTAGCTACACCCGGCTAAGCGGAAGGTGAAATGCTATAATCAGGTCATGCTTTCCAGAGCAGCAGTTCTGCTCTTCCTCTTTTTTACAATCGCTTTCAACTTACCAGCGTGGTCTCAGATCATCACGGGCAGTATCCGAGGTGTTGTAAAAGATAGCAACGGTCGACCTCTAGCCGGCGCAACGGTTATCATCAGCAAGACCCATACTGGCCAGACGCGAAGTCTGACTACAAATGATCTGGGAGTTTTCCACTTTCCCGCCCTTCCGGTAGGAGTCTATTCCGTAGAGGCACGATTGGACGGATTTCAACCCGTTCGTGCTAATAGAGTAGAAGTAGATTTAAGTAGGACGTCAAATGTGCCTTTCACCTTGAACCTGGCGAAAACCGAAACGATTCACGTTATTGGAGACAGTCCCATGATTGATCTGCAGAATGCGGGTGTGCCTACGATCTTTAGGCAGGAAATGGTGGAAAATCTTCCGACGCGTCGCCACATGTGGACTTTGATGCAGGTCGCACCCGGAGTGACTACGGATCGCGGCGATGATCTGGATTCTGGAATCATCGCTTTTGGCTCCAACCGCCAATCCAACAACTGGATTATTGATGGACTGGATATTACCGGTCCTCAAACGGGAGATCCAGGATTTGAGCCTAATCCGGATATTATTGAGCAAATGCAGGTTTACGGCGTTGGATCGCCTGCCGAATACGGCAATCACACCGGCGCAGTTCTGAATGTCATCACCAAGAAAGGTGGCAACGATCTCCACGGTGGTGTGAATTCATTTTTTCAAAGTCAGGCGTTCACCGGGATGAATGTTCGCGTGCCGGATTCGGATTTTGTATTCCACCGGGATACGTACTATGAAGTCACAGGGCAGATTGGTGGTCCGATCCTGAGAGACAAGATCTGGTTCTTCGGAGCGGTTCAAAGCAATCGTGATTCTTATTCAGGCCCGGGCAGCAATCCGGATTATGCTCCGCTCACTAAACTAGACAGGTACAATCTGAAGATCACCGCGCGGCTTGGGAAAAGATATGACCTCAATGGATTTTTTCACGATGAACAGTTTGACCTACCTGATCCGGTGCAACCACATTATGCCAAGTCCGCTCTTCCCCATCAGTTTGGAAGCACGCTCTCATGGGGCGCCTCATTAACGTCCGCATTCGATGAGAAGATTTTGCTGGAGACAGGTTACGCCGGCTGGTCGGGTCAATCGTTGCGTGGTTCTCAAACGGATAGCCTGGAGAATCCTTTTTTCTTTTTCGATCGCGAATTATCAAACTTCACCTGGTCGGGAGGAATCCAGCGTCCTAATGACAATACGACTTATCGTCACCAGGTCCGGGGGAAAGCGACGTATTATGCTGATCGTTTTTTGAAGAGTCAACATGAGTTCAAATTCGGAGTACAGTATTTCTACGGCTCCGCAATCCTGCTATCAGGGTATGGTCCGAATGGTTCCGTATATTTAGATGGATACGATTATGACGTTGGCTTTTTCAAAAACTACCGGACTCCTTTCCTTTCAGGCAGTGTTTCAGATGGCCTGGGATTTTTTGTAGATGATACGGTCACATTAAATCAACGCGTCACATTGAATTTAGGATTCCGCTTCGATCACAATACAGGATCGATTCCGGATTTCGATCGTTTGGAAGTTGGGACACCTTCGATTACGGAAATCGGCAATTTTAAACGGACGGGTGAGATGATTCCAGGCGTCAATAATCTTGTTCAATGGAATCTGGTTTCGCCGCGCCTGGGATTTGTCTGGCGAACCCGCGAAGATGGCAGGGCTGCGCTGCGAGGTTCC
>JAKEFK010000319.1 GCA_022616075.1 bacterium | reverse complement strand
TTGATCATCCACGTTCTCCTTTCTGTTCCAAAACTGCTTCACTGTTGAGAAACACTTTTTTCAATCGGTTTAACGTTTCCACATCCGGGGCACTCCACATTCCACGGCCGGCGGCTTCTAAGAGGCGTCCGGTCATTTCGCGAAGCGCCCATGGATTGTTTGATTCGCAAAATGCTCTGCTCGTTCCATCGAGTACGTATTTTTCAGCGACCTGTTGATACATCCAATCATCGACAACTTGCGCGGTTGCATCGTAGCCAAACAGGTAATCCACGGTTGCGGCCATTTCCAATGCGCCTTTGTATCCATGCCTTTGCATAGCACGCAACCATTTCGGATTTGCAACACGCGCGCGAAAAATTCGGCGGGCCTCTTCATGCAGATCGCGGTTTCGCGCAACTTGCGGATCGCCGGAATCTCCCAACACAGCCATCGGTTCGTGCCCGGCAAGTGAACGGATCGCAGCAATCATGCCGCCATGAAATTGCATATAGTCATCGCTGTCGAAAATGTCGTGCTCATAGTTGTCCTTGTTTTGCACCGCAATATCGGTCGCTTTCAGTCTTCGTTGGAATTCTTCCTGAGCCGGTTCACCATATAAACTGTTTGTATACGCATAGCCGCCCCATTCCAGATAAATGCGAGCGAGATCGTTACTTGTCTCCCAATTCGATTCACTAATCGCCTTTAAAATCCCTGTGCCATAAGATCCCGGCTTATTTGAAAACAAACGATAGCGGGATTTTTCTTTTGCCATCGCAACACCGCTGTGGCTCAGTTCCGACTCATCAAATTGAATGTGCTTGCGCATAAAATTCTGATGTTCCGGTTCATCCAATTCCGCAACAACATTTACAGCGTGATCCAGCAGTTTGACAATTCCAGGAAATGCATCGCGAAAGAAACCGGACATCCGCACAATCACGTCGATCCTCGGGCGCTTCAGTTCTTCTAACGAAATCACTTCAAGTCCGGTCATTCTGTTATTTTCTGTTTGCCAGACAGGACGCATCCCCATCAGCCATAACGCTTCTGCAATGTCATCCCCTTGTGTTCGCATGTTCGATGTGCCCCAAATTGTGAGACCGATTGATTCCGGATAATTTCCATTGCGATCCAAATATTGCTGCAACAAATCATTTCCAAGACGCTGTCCGACTTGCCATGCGAACGGTGACGGAATTGCGCGAGCATCCACTGAATAAAAGTTGCGTCCGGTTGGCAGAACGTTGATCATTCCGCGTGTTGGCGCGCCGCTTGGCCCGGGAGGAACCGAACGACCTTCTAACCCTGACAGCAAATTTGTAATTTCGTCATCCGTGCGATTTAACTTCGGAATAATGTTTTCAATCAAAAACTCTAACGTCTGCCCAGTTTTGCCATTTGGAGGGAAATCAAGAAATCGCAAAGCGGAATTTAACACTGTTTTGTCGAAATGTAATTCCGCCAAGTGCGTTACGAGTTTCCTGGCAATATCATCGATGCGGTTCACAATATCGCCATGAGTCCGTGCAGGTCTCCGGTCACATAGCCTAACGAATTGGGGGAGCAGAGGATCGGTGTATTCGCACCCAAATAGCTGCGAATCGTTGATCGTTTCGGAATTGAAGTTTAAATCCTTTGCGATTGCGTTGCGGATGCCGGTGAATCCTGTTGAGTCCAATCGAATTAGCGCAAGTGCAAGATTGATGAACTGCTCGCCCTGCGGCAATTGCCCCAGAGTGTGAAGACCATCGCGAATTTGCAAATCGCCGATTTCACAGAGATATCCATCGATGTGCTGAATAAATTCACCATACTTTTCATGATTCGGTTTTGCATCGACACCTAAATCCTGGTGCAGATTTGCTGCCACTACAGCATTCCAAATTTCTTGCTGGATGAGCGGCGCTTTTTCAGGATCGGTTCGCTCAGCATTTGCGTAGGTCCCAAGCAGTTGTTGCAACCGCGCCAGTTCATCATACGTTTCCGCTTTGGCCATCGGCGGAATCAGATGATCAATAATGCACGCATGCATTCTTCGTTTTGCCTGTGCTCCTTCTCCGGGATCATTCACAATAAACGGATAAAACACAGGCACATCACCGATTGCTAGTTCGGGATAGCAGCCGGCGGAAAGTCCGAGAGCTTTACCTGGCAACCATTCCAGAGTTCCATGTTTGCCACATTGAACGATTGCGTCCGCGCGAAAAACATCGCGCAGCCAGCGGTAAACACCGAGATAATGATGAGTCGGAACAAGATCGCCGCTGTGATACACAGCTAATGGATTTTCTCCAAAACCACGGGGAGGCTGGATCATCACAAAAACATTTCCATATTGTTTTCCGGCAACATAAATCGAATCACCATGCCGATAGAATGAGCCCGGGGGAGGCCCCCATTCTTTCACCATCATCGTTTGACTGGTTTCCGGAAAATCCGAAAACCAGCCGGCATATTTGCCCGCTGTGTATCGTGCGTTTGAAAAACGGATTTGATCTTCGGTGAGAAATTGTGTGTCGTAGCCACCGCATTCGATCAATTCCTCCATCAGCGCATTTCCATTCTCAGGAATGTTTGTAACTGTGTATCCTTGATTCTGTAAGTTTTTTAATAAATGAACGACCGATGCGGGAGTGTCCAAACCGACTGCGCTTCCAATCCTTCCGTGCCTGTTTGCAAAATTCGTCAGAACGACAGCCACCCGTTTTTCTGAGTTTGGTTTGCGGTGCAAAATCGAGTAACGCACTGCAAGGTTCACGCATGCCTTGATTCGGTCATCCATCGATTCGGATCGCAAATGTGAGTCGTCCCGGGATTTGTCATCATGCATATTTCGCTGTTGACGGAATCCAACGAGTGGACCAATAATCCTTCCATCAAACTCCGGAAGAACGACTTTGGTTGCCGCATCCCATGGAGGCAATCCAGAAGCGCTTTGTTCCCATTCCTCCACTGTGAGTGAAGTCGTGATCGCTTGCACGAAAGGAATTCCGAGTGCGACTACCGATTCGAACATTTCCCCGCATGCCGTCGTTGTTCGCTCTTCCTGCAAGAGATCGGCGACTGCGTAACTAAACAAACTGATTACACAATCTACCGTTGGCTTTGAATCGGACACAAAGTATTTTGAAAAGATGTTTGCGGTAACATCCTTCGCTGCTTCATCGCGCAAGCTATAACAAAAAACAGGCAAAGCATTGTATCCGGTTACTTCAATCTGGCGGATGAGCGAATCGATGATGGCAAGATCACCGCTTTGCCAATACGCGCGATAAAAAAGAATTCCGATCGCGGGAACCGATTCCCGCCAATACAACCCGGCAAACTCTTTCAGCGATAGTGTCGAACAAGCGAAACGATTTTCAGCCTCAGGATGATACAGACCTGCATCGGGCATTTGCGATGGAGGTTCAAAACCAAATGCAGTGGCCAGGTGAGTGTCTGCAATGTGAAGGAGCAGGTTCTTGTAATTCTCAATCCCGCCGGCAGCCAGATATTGAAACGCCGCAACTGAATGTTCGGTCGAAACATTTGAAATTGCATTGAGCTCGGCATCAGGGTTCAAATCGCCAGGCAATGCGATCAGTTTGCGTTCATTCAAGCGGCAGAATTGCTGAAGCCTTGTAAACCCACGCTCGAAGTAGCTTTTGCCTCCGAGAACGCGAACAATCAAGATGCCAGCGTCGCTGGCATTATCCTTCAGGAATGCATCGATCTGTTCATCGGTTTGCAACGTTGCGCTATCGAAAACCCGAACGGATGGAAAGTCAGCCGGCAAGGCTTTTGATGCAGTTGCAACCATTAATCTTTCGGTGGCTGCTGGGGAAATGAAAATGATCATTGTTCAATCTCACTTACAAAACGTTCCATGAGCATTACGGCTTTGTCCATTTCGTGCGCCATGGTTAATTAATGCAATTTCTGCCTTTGCCACCTATTCCAGCAATACCGAAATGTATTCAGACTCTCCAGCAGATGATCGAATTGAAACACTTCGAGGATGATAGTCTCGCGGTATGCAAACTCCTCAATTCTTCTAAATAATTTCCGAATGCTAAGCCGGTCTTTTCTGGATAGGCCATTGTGATCCACTCCACGCTTCAAGCCATGAAGATGAATGACTTTTGTCTTTGCCATGTGTCTTTTCAAATGAGTGTTCACAGGATGACTGTTTACGCGTAGGTGGCCAATATCAATGCACTTTGATAGACCGTAAGTGTCGACGAGATCTGTGACTAATGAGAACGGATAAGCAAGATTTTCTACACATAACGATCCGGGAACGATACCCATCGAAAGCAATTCTTCTGTCGATTTACGCAGTTGATCGCGCCATTTCCTAATATCCGCACAAATTTTTCCATCAGGAGTTTTGTTTACATAATGAAAAACAAAGTTTTCACAATCGAATGAGCGGCCAATTCGATAAATGTGCTCGATCATACGAACTGATTCTCTGCGGATCGTTTCATCATCGTGGCCTGTATAGGCATCGAGTGGAAGGTGAACGGAATAGCGGATATTTTTTTCCGAAGCCAGACGTTTTAAGTGATCCACAACGGAAGGATCCGGAAGATTGGAATACCTTAGACCTTCAAAAAGAGGAATTTGTATTTCATCAAAAAAATCGCCAAGCAACTCCACATTAGGAAGAATTTGACCAGGATATATATAGGAAGTGCAGCCAAGACGAAATGGGAAATGGCTTTTCAGGTCTTTAAACGGCTTCAAAAGTCCCGCCATCTGCTCAATAGTTAGTTTCATTTTCGTGGCTCCAGAATGCCCATCAGGAGCTTCATGTCGATCTGATCTCTTACGAAATTGGCCCATTGTTGAAAGGGCCAATCTTGATCCTGTCTTTGAGCAGGTAAAGGGCTCAGGCTTCTGTTTTTTCGGATTTGATTGAGAAAGTGGCGGCGGAATTCAGGTTCATCAAAGATTCCATGAATCGATGTGCCGTAAATTCCACTGCAATCATCCGCATAACCTTCTGGCACTGAAACTCCATTCGATTGAATGGCAAACCATGGTTGGGAAAGTTTACATGTAGTTCGGCCGTGATGAATTTGGTATCCGGTAATCTTGGCTATGTGATCAGCAGTCGTTCCTGTGACTTGTACGGTCCTTTTGTCGCGTTCAAAATTTGTCTCGCTTGGAATGATGCCAATCGCACTTGTGTTCTGATAAGAAGACTCCACGAGATGGGGATCCAGAATACGTTCTCCAAGCATTTGGAATCCCGCACAAATTCCGAGAACATTGAATTTCCGTTGAGCGGATCGCAGCAGACTGAAGAATCCGCGGTGTCGGATGTCCAGCAAATCCGCAACCGTGTTTTTACTTCCTGGCAGGATAACCAGATCGGCGTCCATGCATTCTGATGAAGAACTCACAAAGCGGAGATCCACATCTGGTTCGAGCATTAAGGCATCGAAATCTGTAAAATTCGATAAATGCTTCAGTAACACAACCCGGATTCGGATCGGATCTTCAACTGTTGACGTTTTGCTTCGACGATGAAGTCCGTCTTCTTCTGGCAATGCCATTTCGGGATAGTGGGAAATAATTCCGAGCGTAGGTTTACCCGTGCGATTCGCGAGGAACTCGATACCGCTGTTTAACAGCGATCTGTCACCACGAAATTTATTGATTAGAAAAGCCGCAATTCTGTCGCGTTCTTGCGGTTCGAGTAGTTCCAAAGTCCCTACAAAGGACGCAAAAACCCCGCCTCGATCGATATCTCCCACCAGAATGACCGGCGACCCTGCAACTTCAGCAATTTTCATGTTCACAATGTCTTGATGCTTCAAGTTGATTTCGGCAGGACTACCTGCGCCCTCAATCACCACAACATCGAACCGATCCTGTAACCTTCGCAAAGCTCCAACAATTTCAGGAAAGATGATTTTTTTGTAAGCCGCATATTCGCCGATAGTCATATTTTTTACTGCCCGGCCAAGTAAAATGATTTGCGCCTGAGTGTCTTTGAATGGCTTCATCAAGATCGGATTCATGTCTACGTGAGCATCAATTTGGCATGCTTGCGCCTGCGCAGCCTGCGCTCTGCCAATCTCACCGCCTTCCGGAGTAACAAAGGAATTGAGCGCCATGTTTTGCGCCTTAAATGGGGCAACTTTATAACCTTCTTCAACCAGGATTCGGCAAAGTGCAGCGACGATTACACTCTTTCCAACACCCGATGCGGTTCCTTGAATCATCAAAGTTTTGGCAGACAAAAAGAGCCTCCGGCGCGCTGGATTAAGAGTGATATGGCGAGTGACGAAAAAAAGGAATGAAAAACCGAGTGCCGCACAGAAACCTCCTTTCCCCATCGGAAGGGGGCGGCTCAGTCTTACTAAAGGTTTCCTGACTTGCGACGGCCTACTCTTTGCGCCTTCCCATTCGCCATGCGAACAGTGACATTCTGCAAATTTCGTTTCGCTTACAGTAGCGGGGCTGCAACGGATTTACACCGTTTTCCCTTCAAGCAAAACACCAAGTTGATTACAGAAAGAACAAACAACGCGGGAAAATCTTGGAGTGGTTACTCCTTCCCGCGAAGGCGATTCGCTATTGCGAACCCTTTCCGGTTCCTGACTCATTCGCCTCTCAGCGAAAATACAGTTGCGGGGCAGTAACGGATTCCCACCGTTTTCCCGAAGTTCAGATTCTAACAATTTAAAGAATGTGCGTCAAGATATTAGATATGCGTTTCGCGCCTTTTCAATCCTATCGGAGTACTCAGCAACCATAAGAAGAATGGACCGCCGAGTGCGGATGTAATGACACCAACAGGGAGTTCTACCGGATGAAAGAGAATACGCGCGAACAGATCGATCCAAATTAAAAAGATGGCGCCGATGAGTAGTGAAACCGGCAACACAAGTCTGTGATCGCTTCCAACAATAAGTCGCACTGCGTGTGGAATCATCAATCCAACAAAAGCGATCGTACCACTCACAGCAACAATTACACCCGCCGCAAGAGAGATTACAACGAATAGTTCACGGCGGAAACGTTGAGTATTGACACCCAGAATAGTTGCGGATTCTTCACCGAGACTCAAGGCATTTAGAGCACGCGATTGTAGAAGCAGATATATTATTGCGGCAAGCATGACAGTAGTGAGCAAACTCACTTCAATCCATCGTGCACCTGAAAGGCTTCCAAGCAGCCATGCCAAAACAGAACGAGCCAACTGTTGATTGTGAGAAGTCAAAATGATGAAGCTGGTGATTCCTGAACAAAAGTACGAAACACCGAGTCCCGCCAGGATCAATCGCATTGTCTCTACCCGCCCGTGTATATATGCAAGGAGATATACAAAAACAAAAGCCACGAGCGAGCCTAAAAATGCGCCGAAGGAAACCGCATAAATTCCTGCAAAACTGAATACGCTAAATAAAAGAATTGTCACCGCACCTACCGATGCACCCGATGAAACGCCCAGGATGAAAGGGTCGGCAAGACGATTCCGAACGACTGTCTGCATAACCACACCTAAGATTCTTCTTGCAATCTTGCTTTTGGCTTCCGTGATAGTCGCGGTTGTGATTGGACCAGTAAAGATACCATTCTATGCTGTTTGGAAAATTATTCTGTTTCA
>JAKEFK010000318.1 GCA_022616075.1 bacterium | reverse complement strand
TCTCATTCAGTTGCTGGTTTTGGCGTCGTAGATCCTCCGTCTCACGAAGATGCTGTAAAACCGGAGACGTCAGAGCAGCAATCGCAGAAGCGATCTGCAAATGATCTTCCTTAAATCCAAGTGGGTCCGTGGTATCCATGTATAGCAGACACAAAACTTGATCGAGCCAGCTAAAAGGAACGCAGATCACAGCCTGGATCTCGGTACCGGAAAGGGATTCCGGAAGAGCAAAATTGGAAGCAAGAAGGGCAACCTTTTCACGGATTACTTTTTCGCTTAGACTTTGACTGAATTTTTGAACATATTCCTTTTTTGTGAAACGCGAAGCTAAAATTCCTTCTCCATTCGATTCTATGATGGAAGCGCGTTCATAAGCTATGAACTCCTTTAGCAAGTCGAATAGTTTTTCGCAAAAAGCCACAGCGTCCGTGGCGCCAATAAGGGTCTTGCTGATACGGGCGAGCACTTTTGCAGACTTTGTAGCAGAAGAAGGCGTATCGCCCAGGTAAACAGAATCCTCAATCCGCAGAGTCAGAGTGGAACCGGCTTGAAGCGAATTATCGACAAGCGGAAATTCGGGAAAGCTCTCCTCGTTTAGCAAGAAGAGAAAGGTTGAGGTGCCAATTTCGATTCGATCGCCATGATTCAGAGCGCGCTCATGAACTGGAATGCCGTTTACAAATACACCATTCCTGCTCTGCAAATCGCGAACGATATAGCTGTCCTGTTGTTTCTCAAAGGAACAGTGTTTTCGCGAAAGGGAGTAGATCACCGATGTACACTGCGTTGCTTCGCTCCCGCCCGAGCACAATCGTTTCGTCCGGAAGTTCAATCCGGCTCCCTTTGATCGGTCCAAACATGCAAAGAAGGAAAGGATTCATTCGTTTATTCCGGCAGGTCGCGAACGATCACCGCAAACTCATCCGGACCAGCCGGCACGACGCGAGCTTCATAGCGAATGCTTGCTTTCGCTGGACCAAGCTCAAACGTACAGGATTGAAGTTGCTGGCTCGAACGGGCGAGTCCAACGCAGTCAATCATCTTTCTTGCTGCCTCTTTAGGAAAGATTTCTGATAACGGCTGTCCGATAAATTCTGTAAAAATGGAAGGGTTCTTTCCCATGCTCGCTTTCAAATCAAGCACTTTTCCCTCAGCGTTGATCACGAAAATCCAATCAGGAACAGCTTTGAGTAAGAGGCGGCTGCGCAGCTCTTTTTCTCGCAAAGCCTTTTCCTTTTTCGCAAGCTTCCGGTAATTCAAACTGCTTTCACGCGCTTTTTGAAGAAGATCGAATCGCGCATCCCAGTGTTGAACCACAGGCTCAACCAGAATAATTTTTCTGTCGCCATTGCGAAAAGCTGTTGCCTCAAATTGCCATTCTTTTCCTGCGTTATCGCTGATCATCCACGGACCCGATTTGAAACGAGCCTTTCCTTCCGTTCTCCAAAATTCTTCCGCACGGCCGGCAAAGTTGTACAAAAACTCCAATTCACTCACCAATCGAAATTGCCCATCCGGACTCAGTCGCAGTCCGCAAAGCTCGATCCATGCCGGCGCTTTTCCGATCACATCAAATGCGAGGTCGCCTGTCTTTTCCAGAAAAAGCAGATCGATCTCACAAAGGAGCCTTTCAAGGCCGGATCGCTGATTTTTCAGGAGATTCAAGTCGTTGGCTTTTTGCTGGAGAATCGACTGTTGTACTCCTGCGCTTGTGACATCCACCAGCAAGACGTAATGGAAATCGCCGTTTTGAAAAAGATGAATGTCCGCGTACGTATCGCGAGTCATTTCGATAAACGGCAGCGACACTTCACCGGACTCGAAAGGGAGCATCCCTTGCAGAAAATGCATCTGTTCGCTTAAAAATTCCCCCGTCTTGAGCCCTTGCAGGCCGTACAGATCCAGCTTTCCTCCGGAGTCCAGCAATCGACCTTCGCGGTCGAGTACAAGATACGCTGGATCCCGCTTTTCCAGCAGAAGCCTTCGCAAAAAACTGATGACAGGATCGGGGAAGTTATCGATCATCCTTGAGATCGCTCCAGTTCAGATGAAAAGTCACGCTGCGATTCCATTCTCTGTCCTCTTCATTGGCTTCCGGACGCAAAGGCGCATCTGATGCTTTTCCGATCGTTTGAAAGGATTGCGGTGAAATCCCACTTTCATTGAGCAAATACGTAACGGCATCTGCACGCGCCTGGCTCAACTCACGATTCCCGGTTTCGTTTCCTGTGGTATCGGTATGACCTGCAACTTCGATTCTCACTTGTTTGCCCATCTCGTCTCCCTTCGCAATGAGACGCGCGAGCAAGAACGCAATCGCATCCAGTTCCTGCTCCTGGCCGGGGACCAGATCAGCGGTGCCGACAACAAAACGCAACACCTTTTCTTCAGCTTGCTTTTTCAACGTGTACATTTCTTCCGCTTCCAGTTCGATCAACTGCTCATCGTTAAAACCAGAGATGCCGGTAATTGCTCGCGCCAGAGATTTACTTTCGGTGATCCATCTGTGCGGTGCTTTTCCTCTGGCAACCAGTACTGTCTTATCCAGTTCCAGGGTAACGGTATCTGGTGGATTCAAAGCAGCGTTCGCGCGCATCAGCAAAAATTGCGGATGAATCGCTTGATACGGTTCCCATGTAAAAACAAGCTTATCGGACCTCAGGCCGGAAAACGCAATCGATGCTGCCGGATCCATTGCCAGCGGATCGCGTAAGCCTTGTATATTGTACTTTCCACCCTGCTTTTCAACAGTGGTAATTACAATGCCCGGCTCATTGTTCAGCCGGTTCACAAACTGATTCACGCGATACTTTTCCCAGATCAGATATGCGGCCCATAATAGAAGACCAAGAACGATGATTGCTAATAGAATAGAGCCGGGCCGGGATTGTTTCTGTTTTGCTTTTTTGTACTGGCTCAACAAACATTCTTCCAGCTCAGGCCGGATCGATTCAAAAGTAGTGGTATCTCCTTGAAATTTTTCTAGAGCTCTGGCTTTCTCTAAATGTATTTTTTCAAGTGTGGCTTGCAGAATGGACCGCAGATCCTGCGGAGCATTACCACGAATCACAGCTGCGAGAATCGCGTAAGGACCCTGTTCTACCCAGACGCTCAGCTCGCCGACGCGCATTGTCTCCAGTGTTTCCGCTTCTCCGAGCTGAAAAGAGTCTTTCACAAAATCCTGAATGGCGGTGAGCATGCCGGAGATCAAATCCGGCGATTGTGATGACGTGGAGCTAACATGTTGCAGCAGTAGACCGCTTTCCCGGTGAATCAGGAACACCTGCTCCACGCGATACAGCAGACTGTGCAACAAAACAACTTCCGCGAATGGTTTTCCTGTGCGGATCGCCTCCCATCGCCATTGCAAGCCGCGAACAGACAGACTGTGCTCCAGGGTTTGATTGAACGATTGGATCAGTCCGGCGATGGCCGATGAGATCGCTTTGCGAATGGCGGGTCCGATGATGGGAAAAATTGCATCGGCTAGAGGACGCGGATTCTTCCGAACGGAAGCGCGGAGCGCTTTTTCCACCGTGCCGGATATTGCCTGCGTTAAATCTTCATCGCGACCGGCGCGCATCCGGACCGCTTGCGGCAATATCTTGCTGACGCTATCAGCAAGCACTTCAGGGTTATTCAGCTTCTCCTGCAAAGAGTCGAGCTCCGCCCGCTCCGGAAAAAGGATGTTCCGCAGTTCATTCAGCTTGTCGCTGCCGTTGGACTTTTTATCCGTCCCTTCTCCTTTTTCAGGAGAATCACTCATTTCCACTTACCTCTTCCGTGTTGATGTGAAACTGATTGTTCAATCGCATGGCCATCTCGGTAAAAAGATCGGCCAATCCGCTGCGTTCCATCTTCTCTTCGGTCAATTCGCGTACGGCCCTTTCCAGCGATTGTGAAAGCGATTGATGCTTCGACTGAATCTCTTCCATCAATTGTTTGGTTTGATCGAGAGCCTGCTGGCGCATCTCGCGATTGTTCTTGTTGAACGACTCATCCAGCTGAGCATTTTTCTTTTCGAGCGATTTCGCAATGTCTTTCATTTCCCGGGACAAGTCGGTCAACGAATCCCCCCGCTGTTCCTGTTCTGTTGTGATCCGGGAGCTCAAAGCATCCACTTCACTCCGGACATAACTTTCCAGGGAATCCAGCCGTTTTCGCATTTCTTCTTTCAGCTCCTGGTGTTCGCGCTGGAGGCGTTCCTCCAGTTTGGTAAAGCGTTTTTCGTAATCGCGCATTTGCGAGCCGAAGAGAATGTCGCGAATCTTATCGATGTTGCCGGTCGATGCTGATGCCGAAATTTGATTGAAGTCTTTGATAGTGTTGTCTGTGCCGAGAGTCTTTGTTTCCATGGTCCTCTTTCTCCTACCTTTCATAATACGGAGCGCGGACATCTTGCCCGCATTAAGGGCCGCGGACTTCAAGTGCGCAGGCAAGATGCCTGCGGTCCGTAATGCGGGCTGGAAGCCCGCGCTCCATTAGTATATCTTCAATTTATGCTGGTTCTATTGCGGCGGCGGTTCCGTGCGTACGCACGCACAGCAAGAGAAGCGCGGATGGTAGCGCGGGCTTTGAAATCCACGACCCATCCCGTGCTTGCGCACGTGGTTCCGATTCGGCGGTGCAACCTTTCGTGCACATACTGTAACGAATTCGATAGTTTCTCCAAGCCGGTTCCTATAGAGGAGATGTTGCAGCGCATCGATCATCTGGCAAGACTGGGCACCGAGGCGATTCACCTAAGCGGCGGTGAGCCGATGCTTCATCCGGATCTGGATGCCATCATCCAACGGATTGCAGATCACGGTATTTTCGCCGGGCTACTGACGAATGGCTATTTACTGACCGTGGACCGGATCAAACGTTTCAACAAAGTGGGCCTGGACCATCTTCAAATCAGCGTGGACAACGTGAATCCGGATGATGTTTCGATGAAGAGTTTGAAGGTCTTGGACAAGAAATTGCAGTGGCTTTCCACCTATGCGGAGTTTCATGTGAATATCAATTCTGTGGTGGGCAGTTCCATCAAAAATCCGCAGGACGCTGTTAAAGTGGCTCACAGAGCCGTAGAGCTGGGACTCACCAGCACGGTCGGAATCATTCATGACGGAGAAGGGCAGTTAAAACCTCTGCAGCCGGAACATCTCGCCGCTTATCAGGAAGCTCAGAGTTTTGGAAAACAAACGTTTCTGAATTTCGCTTTTTACAATCAGTTTCAAAAAAATCTGACTCTGGGACTCCCGAACGAATGGAAATGCCGCGCGGGCAGCCGCTATCTGTATATTTGTGAAGACGGCCTGGTGCATTATTGTTCGCAGCAGCGCGGCTTTCCCGCCATCCCGCTAGAAAAATATTCACTGGAAGACCTCAAGCGGGAGTACTCCACCGTAAAGTCTTGCGCGCCGTTCTGCACGGTTTCTTGCGTCCATCGCGTTTCGCTGCTGGATTTCGTCCGGGAAAATCCAAGGGAAGCGTTAACAGCATTTTTTCCCACGCAGCAAATGCCAGCCCCTGTCAGGATGCTGGCCTGGCTTTTCATGCCTGGAGAACAACAAAACAACCGGCGGATTCTACGGAAAATTGCCTCACGCATTCTGGGTGTCTCCTGACGGATGCGCACCTCCGAGTGGATCTGTTTTGCATTTCTCGCTCTCTTCCTTGTACTCGGTTTGATCCGCACTCTTCCGCCACGGCAGCGAATCCGCGTAATAACTCTTGGAATCTGCGGCATGCTTCTGATCTGGCTCGGTACAATCTTCACAGTCCTGCGGGATTGGATTCCTGCGCTCCTCATGTTGTTCGTTTACTGGCAAGGAGGAAGTTTCTTTTCAAAGACGAATGAGAAGTTGCAGGCATACCTGGAACGTTTTGATCAAAGATTGTTTGCGAAACTTCCTGTTCCCGTAAACCTGTTTTGGGAGATCGCTTACTTCTTTTGCTATCCGCTTGTGCCGGGTGCGATCGCAACTTTATATGCGCTGAATCTCCGAAATCAGGTAGATTTTTTCTGGACCATCGTTCTGCCGCCGACCTTTCTCTGTCACATTGTTGTTTCTCTCTACCAGACCTATCCACCATGGAAATTCCGCGATGTTTCACTTCCCGGATCTCTGCGGAAAATGAATTTTCTTGTGATTCAGCACGCGAGCATTCAGGTGAATACATTTCCAAGCGCTCACGTTGCCGCATCCGTGGCGATTGCGTTGGCGATGCTTCAAATTCACTGGATCGCAGGGCTGGTTTTCCTTTTTCTCGCAATCAGCATCACGGTCTCTACTGTGATGGGTCGCTATCATTATGCCGCTGATGCGGTGCTTGGGATTTTTCTTGCCTTAGGGTGGTTTGTGATTATAAACAGTTTGTAAGCGCTGCGCAGACGGGGCGTCCGCGCTACTTTGTTACTGGAAGTAGTCGGCGGCGTCGTCCTTGATGAATTCGGGCAACCCTTGTGCTACCTCTAGTCTTTCATCGACTTGCCACAGGTCGTAGTGATCGCGCTTGAGTTCCTTCAAGAAGGTGGAAGGCCTGTGAAAATAGGGGCCCTGATTGTAACTTTCCGAGAAAAGTATGTACGTCATGTAGAGTTGATTTTTTGCGCGAGTCGTAGCCACGTAGAACAGGCGCCGTTCTTCTTCAAGATCTTCGGGGACCTTCATCGAACGGGAGGAAGGAAACCGACCATCCACCATGTAAATCACAAACACCGCCTGCCATTCGAGGCCTTTGGCCTGATGGATTGTGGAGAGTCTGACCCGTTCCTGAGGCGCTTCACTATCGATTTCTTCGCCTTCGATCTGGCCGAGCAAGGAGAGTTCACTTAAGAACCGTTCCAGTGATTCAAATTGCATCGCGAAATTGCTCATCTGATGAATGTCTTCTTCGCGATTTTTGTAATCGGGAAACTTTGCCTCCAGATATTGCTCGTAGCCATGTTTAAAAACATGATCAATGGCGGAAGCCGGAAGCTGCAAGAAACCTTCGTGGGAAAGCTCCTGCATCAGCTGTGCAAATGATTCCCAGGCGCCTTTAGAAGCGCGTGGCACAAGACCCGAATACTGCCGAAGCTGGGTGACTGCATTTTCTCGCGCGCGTATTTGTTTCCAGATTTTGTCTGCGGTTTTTCCTCCAATTCCTGGAATCAACAATAGAATTCGTTTCCACGAAAGTTCATCGAATGGATTCAACAACACTTTCAGGTAAGCGATCACGTCCTTGATATGGCGCTGTTCAAAAAAGCGAATTCCCGAATGAATTTCGAATGGAATTCCGCGGCGAGTGAGTTCCAGCTGAAGTTCCATTGCATGAAAATGAGCGCGATAGAGAATCGCGATTTCATTCAAAGAGGTCCCTTCGTCTTGCAATTCAAGAATTCTTTGGGCTACAAATTGGGATTGCTGGGCCGCGTCGCGGAGTGGCACGACAGCCGGTTTCCATTGAATGCTGGGGCGTGTGGCGGTCAGCGTTTTTTTGAATTGCTCCTTGTTGTTTTCGATGATGTCGTTCGCCAGATGAAGGATTTCCGGAGTGCTGCGGTAATTCAACTCCAGGCGATGCAGCCGCGTCTCCGGATACCGGTCCGGAAAGCGCATGATATTAGCGAAATTCGCGCCCCGGAAAGAATAGATACTTTGAGTATCGTCCCCTACCACCATGATGTTCTTCTGTTCTGAAGCGAGCAAATCCACGAGGTCGGCTTGCAATTTGTTTGTGTCCTGATATTCGTCCACCAGAATGTATTTAAATTTTGAACAGTAGTACTTGCGAATTTCGGGGTGATTTTCCAGGAGGAATTTGCAGCCGAGTAGAAGGTCATCAAAATCTACTGCGTTCATTTCTTTCTTTTTTTCATGGTAGCGGCGGGCGATGTTCAACAGGGAAACTATCGCGGGTTCAAGATGCGGATAGCGCAGATGAACGACGGCTTCTAATTCATTCGTAGTGTTAACGGAATAGCTGACGATGTCCTGCAAAATGTCGGCGGAAGGGAATTGTTTGATTTTGGTTTCACCATGGAGCTCTGAAACACACGAGGCCAGCACATCCTTCGAGTCAGCCTGGTCCAGAATCGTGAAGTTGGAATTCAATCCTAGTTTCGCGGCATAAGGCCGCAAAAGCCTGTTTCCGATGTGATGAAAAGTACCTCCCCAGAGCTGGCTGACTTCAATCTGAGTCAATAAGGCAACTCTGTGAAGCATCTCTCTGGCCGCTTTGTTGGTAAAAGTGAGGAGCAGGATTTCGGATGGATTGATTCCGGATTCGAGCAACCAGGAAACACGATAGACAATCGCGCGGGTCTTGCCGCTGCCGGCTCCGGCGATGACGAGAACAGGCCCATCTCCCGTGACAACAACTTCCAGTTGTTGAGGGTTCAGCTCAGACTCGTAATCAACTCGCTTGATTAACGATCGCTTTTCTTTTTCGAGACGATAATGTTTGACCGATGATTCCATGAACTTATTGTGCGGCTCTTGAAATCTTATTGCAATGTTTGCGTGTCTAAATGTAAAGAAAAAGAATGAACCGCCAAGGCGCCAAGACGCCAAGCTCTATTGCAAAACGGGTGAAAAAAGTTACTTTTGATGAGAGATTCGTCGTTGACTCGCGGCATGACCTCTGTTAGATTGCCACATGGGGGAACGCGAATGCGGGAGGGCTCTGTTTGCGATTCCTTTTAATATCATTTTTGGCACAGTTAGCAGCAGAAGGCGTTGACACTTCGATACTGACGATTATTCAGCGGTCAGGGATTGTTGCAAAAGGCGTCCTGATTCTGCTTCTGTTCTTCTCGATCGTCTCCTGGGCGATCATCGCCGACAAATACTTTTCCTTTCGCCGGGCAAGAGGTCAAAACGGGCACTTTTACCGCATTTTTCGTAAGACTTCGTCCCTGACTGAACTCGCAAGCGCTGCGGGTCGCTGGCGGCATTCACCTTTCGCCAAAATGTTCCTCATCGTGTACAACGAAGTCACTCACCATATGCATTCGGATGCAGCGGGCAGCGCTGCCACGATCAAAGGAATGCCCCCTCCGATCACTCATGAGAGGATCGACCGGGCGGTAAGCAAGGCAGGGCTCAGCGAGGCATCAGCGCTTGA
>JAKEFK010000317.1 GCA_022616075.1 bacterium | reverse complement strand
CGATCGAACGTTCAAGAATCTGATGACCGAGGTGGGACTTTCCTATGTCTGAAAAAACGTGAACAAAATCTGAGATTCTGAAAAGAGAAGTTTTATAAATAGAAAAAACCATAAACTCTATAGAAGAGGTTCACAGTTCTCTTACAGAAGGATTGATCGGTGAGATAGTGAAAATCAGTGTGATCCGGGGAGGAAGAATTCAGGACGTGAACGTGAGAGTTGGAGAACGTCCATTTCGGCAACGCAAGGAATGATCCGGGTATTTCTTGTAAACAAAGAAGCCATTCCAGATTCCTTAAATACTTTTTTGATCTCCTCAGATAAGATAAAACTTCTGGAGGGATTTGCGAATGCGGATGTTCTTCTGATATTTGAAGAAAACCGGAACCGCGCTTCTTTAGATCGCGCCAAAAACACACTCGTGCAAAATTCAAAACCCGTGCTCGTGCTTTGCAACCGCTTCGAAGAACCTTTTTCAACGAATTCCATACTGGGTGGCGAATTTGACGACGTCCTGACGTTGGACTCCACCAACAACCAAATTCTTTGGGGCCTGCACGCCGTTGCTGCAGGACTCAAAGTATTGCACGATTCAAAAAAGAACCGCGCCGATCTTCATGAGGCTGCTCTACTAACTCCGCGTGAACTTGAAATTCTCAGATTGATTGCCGACGGAGAAGGGAACAAGTCGATCGCTTATGTTCTCGGAATATCGGAACACACAGTTAAATTTCATATCAGTTCGATATTCGAAAAACTGAGCGTTTTTAGCCGAACAGAGGCGGTAAAAGAAGGAATTACAACAGGATTCATTTCTATTTAAATCTCGATCTGATGCGCTAAGTGCAGAGGTGTGGGGGAGAATTCTTCCAAAGCATCTGATCCGCGGTATCGATGTTGTCCTTAATGAGAATGGGAATCCCATGAAGCGCGCTGCGAGGCCCTTTTTCTTTTCTCTCGGCGTCCAGCGCTTCTGCTATCGAAAGCGCATCCGGATTGATTTCAATTACTGAATTTATGGAAGGACCTTTGCGATCGATTTGTTCTATGCGCGCCAGATATGCCTCTGTAATAGATTTTGCTGTGAGACTTCCGGATTGCATCGCTTCCTGTAATTGTCCGAACGTAGCTTCTTCTAATTCAAACAAACTCGAAATAGTGGATGGTTCTTCCGCAGCGGTGTTGAATTTGCTCAAAATCGGATTAGCAATGGCAAAAGCACAGGCCATCGCGCTCGTTTGTAAGAATTCTCTTCGTTTCATCAGGGCCTCCTCAATAACTTCGATCAAACCATTTTATCCTCGAGATCGGGGAAGAGGAACCGGCCACTTAAGCTCGCTATTGCCACATATGGCTCGAGGAGTATTTCGGACGGATGCGAAAAATTAGTTTCCGGTGGTGAGCACTACTATATTTCATTCATCGGCCTCACTCCGGTGAGAGCGATAAAGCAAACGTCTAAATATGAATCCCTGAGCTGCTTCCATGCAATCTTGCTTTGTGATGAAATAAGAAGCGATGACCCTGGGTTCAGCAACAAAGCTCGGTCCGTACGAAATTCTGGAACCGATTGGCGCCGGTGGAATGGGCGAGGTGTATCGTGCCAGGGACACCCGTTTGGATCGCATCGTCGCGATCAAAGTGCTTCCGTCCCATCTTTCATCCAATCCCGATTTACGGCAGCGTTTTGAAAGGGAGGCACGGGCTGTTTCAAGTCTGAATCATCCTCACATCTGTACTTTGCACGATATCGGAAGCCAGAACGGCACCGACTATATTGTGATGGAATTTATTGAAGGGGAGACGCTCTCATCCCGACTGAAAAATGGATCCTTGCCGCGTCAGGATCTCCTGCGCTACGGAATTCAAATCGCGGATGCTCTCGATAAGGCACACAGACAGGGCATCGTGCATCGGGATCTCAAGCCGGGCAACATCATTCTGACGAAATCAGGAGCAAAACTTCTGGACTTTGGATTGGCAAAGCTCAGGTCCGAATCAAAATCTCGACCGGATGTTTCTACTCTTCCAACGGAACATCGAGATCTTACGCAGGAAGGAATGGTGCTCGGTACTTTTCAATATATGGCACCCGAGCAATTGGAAGGAAAAGACGCAGATCACCGCACTGATATTTTTGCATTAGGAGCGGTTTTGTATGAGATGGCAACGGGCAAGAAAGCATTTGAGGGGAAAAGTCAGGCCAGTTTAATCGCCGCGATTCTAAAAGAGGAACCGAAGCCGATTTCTGAGTTGCAACCCCTGACTCCACCCATATTAGAAAGACTGATCAAGAATTGTCTGGCAAAAGATCCTGAGGATCGATGGCAAAGCGCGCACGACATCAGCAAAGAATTGCGCTGGATTTCAGAAGGGAGCGATACTACTCAGCTTACCTCGGTGGCTTCTGTTTCTTCGACAAAAGGCCGCAATCGGGCTTCTCTTCCTGGATGGATTGTCGCTGCTGGTTTGCTCCTGGCGTTGAGCGGACTACTGCTTTTGTTTTATCCGAAATGGTTAGAAAAGCCCCGCAAGGCAGTCGAAACCCAATTTTCAATAGATCCTGAACCTGGAAGCACCTTCCTTCTCGCCAATCAGGCGGATCCTGATTTTGCAATTTCGCCCGATGGAACAAAGCTGGTTTATCTGGTTGCAAGTGCGAACCAAAAAGATCAGCTCTGGCTGCGTTCGCTCTCCTCTGTTTCCACGCAGCCTATTGCGGGCACGGAGAGTGCTCGCATGCCCTTTTGGTCCCCTGATGCCGAAAATATTGCCTTCGCTTCAGGAACCAGGCTGGTAAAGGTGCCTCTTTCCGGAGGAACTCCTCAAGTTATCTGTGACCTGCATGGGGAATTTCGAGGCGGAGATTGGCTCCCGGACGGAACCATCCTTTTCGCAACCATGAACAACGGACTCCAACGAGTTTCTTCTGAAGGTGGTGAGCCAAAGTTGGTTACTCAACTGGATACGACGGAGAAGGGAATCGGGCACTCCTGGCCTGCGATGCTTCCGGATAACAAACATTTCCTTTTCCTGAATGATTTTAGTGATCCTACTAAACGGGCGATCTATGTTGGATCATTGGATTCGAAAGAACCTGTCCGTCTGATGAAGACGCAATTCATGGCGCAATATTTAGATCCCGGGTACTTGCTGTACATTCAGGCAGGTTCTCTTGTTGCTCAAAAGCTGGAAATGGATCCACCACGATTAACGGGAGACCCCATCCGAATTGTAGATCCGGAGCTTCCCATCAACGTTTTGCGTGGAGCCGCACCTATCACTTCATCACTGAATGGTACGATTGCATTTCGCGTGAGCGGAATATTTCAGAAAACACAACTTTATTGGTTCGATAGAAATGGAAAAAATTTAGGAACTGTGGGACCTGTGGGATCGTACGTAAGTTTGAATTTGTCGCCTGATGGAAAACGCGCGGCAATTACTGCATTAAGTGAGATAGGACGCTCGATCGGAAGAGCGGAGGTGCCTGTTAACATCTGGGTAATTGATCTGGTTCGCGGCGTTCAAACGAGGGTTACTTTTGATCCTTCAACGAGTGATGAAAATCCGACCTGGTCTCCGGATGGACGGTGGCTCACATTTGCGTCCCATCGCAATGCTGAGCAAGCTAAGATTTACCGAAAACCCGCCACTGGTGAAGGACAGGAACAGTCCGTTTGGCTGGGTACCGGAAATGAACATCCCATCGATTGGTCTCCCGATGGCAAATATTTGCTGGTTCATAGCGCAGGCAATTATTCAGATCTGGACTTGATGTACCTGGTTATGTCCGAGCCTCCTGAGAAAAAAGCATTCCTGAATGGTTCCGGTCAAGAAGTTCAGGGCCAGTTTTCACCGGGTGGAAACTGGGTTGCGTATACTTCCGAAGAATCGGGCCGGCAAGAAGTTTATGTGAGACGTTTTCCCTCCGGCGAAGCCAAGTGGCAAATTTCATCCGGTGGAGGTGAACCCAGATGGCGATCGGACGGAAAGGAACTATTTTATATTTCATTGGATGGTAAGATGATGTCTGTCGCAATCAAACCGGGAGACAATTTTGAAGCCTCCCCTCCGGTGCCTCTCTTTTCGACAAATCTTGGTGTTCTGGATCCTGATTTTTACGGCGGCTCTCAGCGATACGACGTAACTGCTGATGGATCCCGTTTTCTT
This sequence comes from bacterium, assembly GCA_022616075.1. Taxonomy (NCBI): domain Bacteria; species bacterium. The sequence goes on along the minus strand of JAKEFK010000317.1, from coordinate 5,045 downwards.
GTCAATACCGTGGTGGTAGCCGGGACACCTCCGAGCATGCACATAATCACCAACTGGACTCCGAGTCGTTAGTCTTTATCCCTGGCTCGATACACTTCCCCCATACCACCCTTACCCAGCGGCGCAAGAATCTGGTAAGCCCCAAGTACAATGCCTGCAGAAAGTGTCATAGGATTTCTGAGATCATTATACAAACAACACGATCTGATTTCTGAAAAGGCCATCGGCTGACGATTTTCAGTTTCTACAGGCGGATGATTTAGTAACGTGGTGACTGCTTGCAGTTATAATTTGAGCCTGTACGTGCGAAGATTGTATAAACAATTCGCACATCGAAAGTTCGATGAGAAATGCCATAGAAAGATTCAGGCAATTGGTAAGAGAGCAGAAATACATGATCTCAGGTCACGCAAACGAAGAGATGTCCGAAGATGATTTGACCGCTCTGGATATCGAGCAGGCGATTGTTACAGGAAAGGTCGCGAAGCGGTTCACACGAGATCCCAGAGGGACGAGATTTGAAGTCATCGGTAAAGCTCTTGACGGAAAGAATGTGGGAATTGTTTGCAGGCTGTCAGCCACAGGGTGGCTTAGAATCATTACTGCGTATAGAATAGAAGGTAACAATAATGAAAAAAGAGAAGTGTGAGTATTGCGACGGGACCTTGAGCGAAAAGATTATCCGGATCCCGTTTCATTACAAGAAACAGGTTGTCTACATAGATAATGTTCCTGTACGAGTCTGCGATAAATGCGGAGAACTATACTTTGAAGCCAAAGTCTATAGAACATTGGAAAAAATTGCAGAATCAAGTAAAAAAATCAGAACCAGGATTACCTTCCCGCTCGCCGATTATCGCACTGCACGCCTTTTGAATATCTGAAATCGAAACGCGCAACTCACGAGTATTTCCCCAGTAGCTCCTGAAAACGCGGATGGTTGCGCAACGGATCCCATGTTGGATCGATGCGAAGCATGGGAACACTGGGGCCGATGAGACCGTAGGTGGGGATCGAAAGCAAATATTCAATCTTGTCCATGGCTGTTTTGCTTTGCTAAGGGTTTCCGAATTACGATCGTAAAACTGGTGATACATCCCTGAATGAGCTCTGGACAGTTCGGCATATGCCAGGGCAAAATCGGGATTGTGAGCCTTCACGATCGCGGCCGCAAAGGAATTAAGGACTTGCCGGTCTGGTTTTTGGCACAAAGTGAACAAAGACTTCTAGTCACTACCGATAGAGGGTTTGCGAAACATCGTACTGAAAGGCATTATGGAATTCTGACAATCCGACTTCGAAAGCCAAATTCATTGAGAATCCACAGGCGTGTCTTGGTAGACTATCTTCATAACAAAAAAGAAAGCAGGAGGTTGCCTATCGAATTGGATAGTAAAGTTCGTGGCTTAAGTGCGATTGACCCGACTTAGGACCCGCCGCTGCTAGAATTCGCCGAAGAGCTTGCTTATGCCGTGAGATCCCCGCGGCTTTTCTCCTCTTCGATTCTTTCGTGCAGCCACATAGACATTAGCTGAGTAAAGGGGATACCTTTTCGGCGCGCAATTCGTTTTGCCATGGAAAGGTCAAAAGGGTCAACGCGGATGCACACCGGCTGTCGGGGAGGTCGACGAGCCATAAACATTTGCGCTCTTGCCAGGAGTTTTTCAACTTTCTCCGGACTCTCATTCGCAAGCAAAGTATCCCATAATAAGGCCTCTTTCTTGAGTCGTTTTCTGATTGTTGCGGTAAGTTTGCTCATTTCTTAATTCTCCTTAAATAGACTTTTCGAGTTGCCACCGGCATGGGATATGCTGTTACGCACCTCCAAAGTCCGTAGTTGGCATAGAGAGCGATGATAACCTCGATGTAAGTTCCGGACGCGTCCGTGCCCCATAATCGATATCGATATTGACTCATTCCGCCCTTTTTCAGCTTGTTTCTAACCGCAAGCGTTGGATACAGTCCTTCACCATAGTACACCTCTTCCACCTGCACCGGTCGAATCCCATGCTTTGCAATGTGATCTATGTTCTCGCCATCCCAATCAGGCTCCAACGAAGGATCAGGTTTCATCATCCCTTTTTAAATTAGCGTAATTTTTTGATTACGTCAATTGTAGGATCTGATCTTTGGGGGTGAATCGGAAAAGAATCGGAAGAGCGGAGGTGCCTGTTAACATCTGGGTAATTGATCTGGTTCGCGGCGTTCAAACGAGGGTTACTTTTGATCCTTCAACGAGTGACGAAAATCCAACCTGGTCGCCGGATGGACGGTGGCTCGCATTTGCGTCCCATCGGAATGCTGAGCAATCTAAAATTTACCGAAAACCTGCCACTGGTGAAGGACAGGAACAGCCCATTTTGCTGGGTACCGAAAATGAACATCCAATCGATTGGTCTCCCGATGGCAAATATTTACTGGTTCATAGCGCTGGCAATCTCTCAGATCTGGACTTGATGTACCTGGAGATGTCCGAGCCTCCTGAGAAAGAAGCCTTTTTGAATGGTTCCGGTCAAGAAGTTCAGGGCCAGTTTTCCCCGGATGGAAACTGGGTTGCGTATACTTCCGAAGAATCGGGCCGGCAAGAAGTTTATGTGAGACGTTTTCCCTCCGGCGAAGGTAAATGGCAAATTTCTTCGGGTGGAGGTGAACCCAGATGGCGATCGGACGGAAAGGAACTATTTTATATTTCATTAGACGGTAAGATGATGTCTGTCGCAATCAAACCGGGAGACAATTTTGAAGCCTCCCCTCCGGTGCCTCTATTTTCGACAAATCTTGGTATCCTGGATCCTGATTTTTACGGCGGCTCTCAGCGATACGAACTGCAAGATCCGAGTACAGAGTGAATATTCTAAACATCCTGATTACAGGCGCAAATCGCGGGATTGGAACTGGAATTCGTGAAACAATATTCACAACGCGGGGAGCGTGTTTTTGCAGCTTGCCGGAATCCAACGCGCGCTGAAGACCTGGAAAGTCTCCTTTCTAAGTTTCCAAAAAATATCAGTATCCATTCTCTTGATGTTTCAAATCAGGAAAACATTCGCAACCTGCATCTTCAGGTAGAAAAAGCAACCGATTCCTTGAACATGCTGAATCACAAAAGTTGGAGGCCAACCGAAATCGAACCGGTGAAGTGAATGAAGAATTAAGCTCGTGAAGCGAGCAGCACAAAATTTTTGGGGTGCTCAGTCATCAGAACCCCGGGGATCATTCCAGCGAGCAGAGCGAAATAGCCGCCAGGAGCGAATGGAGACGGATAATGCCGAACAACACATCGATGACGATTGTGTATGAAACGGCGAGGGTTTTTGCGCAGCAGCAGCGCATTTCACTTGGAAAAGCCGTTTCGACGCTGATCCGAAAAGGTTTTAAAGGTGGAAACGTCCACCCGGAAAATGAAGAGGGGATTTCCGGTTTTCCGTGTCCAGGGGAGCGCGCGACCGATTACTCTGGAGACAGTGAAACACTCATCCGCCGGCATCTGTGAATGCAATTTGTGTGGAGCAATATTTTTTCAAGCCCAAATAACTGCTGAAAAAGAAGTAAGCAATTCCATCGCCGTTTTGCCGTTTGCCAACATGAGCAAATAAAGTTGACACACTCAACATGCTCTATTTGCTTCATTTGCCTGTTTGAGGGAAAAACTCTTTCCATCAAGCCCCATTCCCGGATGATCTCGCTGTCGCTGCGTAGCGAGAGAGAGATTGGAGATCTCCGGTGTTGGCCTCGCTCTTGATATTGGTTTGCCCGCGATGGGCGATAAGTGTCCTTATAAAACAGAGAAGGTTTACAGGCCCAGGCGACCGGAGAGGAATCCATTCTATTCGGTGCTTTTTCATTATTTCGAGCGTTTCGCAGCGGAATACGAATTTCGTTTTGAGAAGCACTACGGCAAGTGGCGATCCATTATCCGGTCGACGGTGGAAAGATTCATCAATTGCGGTGTCTTAAAAAATGGTTTTGCGCGGGTTCGCTGCCCTCAATGTAAGAACGAATATTTGTTGGCGTTTTCTTGTCGGCGGCGTGGATTTTGTCCGTCGTGTTCGGCCAAACGCTCGGTCCTGTGGCGAGAGTTTGTTTCAAGCCAGGTTTTAGCCGATTGTCCGCACAGCCATATTGTCTTTTCCATTCCGAAAATGTTTCGGATTCTGTTCCTCTTTCATCGCAAGTTACTTGGTGAGTTGGCGCGATGCGCCTGGAAGGCTATTGTGCAATACTTTGAAGCCTGCGCCGGCAAAGAAGTTTTACCGGCCGGCATTCTTTCGATTGCTACAGCGGGAGATTTTCTAAACCGGAATCCCCACATCCATGGCTTAATTGCTTGCGCGGTTTTCCGGCGCGATGGCTCCTTTGAGCCGGTTGGGCTGTTACAGGCAAATATCATCCGGGAACTTTTCGAAGCCAATGTTTTTCGACTGCTTGTCAAGAAGGAACGGATCGGCAAAGACCTCATTACAAGGATGCGTTCCTGGAAACATACGGGATTTCAGGTTTATGCAGGTCCAAAAATCATCGACAAACAGGACATTCTGCGTGTGGGCCTTTATATCATTCGTCCTCCCGTCTCTGCAAGCAGGCTTCAGCTTGATCCACAAAACGAAGCCCTGAAGTACCTGGCCACGGGCCGCCATCCCAACGACCGGTGTGATTCGCTGTTTGAAGCTGCCGGTCAGCTCTTTGATCCCATCGACTGGATCGCAAAACTCACATCTCACATCCCGGAAAAAGGAGCCCAGACAATCCGCTATTGTGGAGCCTACTCGAATTCGCATAGAGGCAAGCTTCGAAAACGCCAAATCTCGGCCGCCGCAAAAGCTGTTTGCTCACCACAACCCGAATGCGAGTGGGTTTTTCAGCGGCGAGCCAACTGGGCAGCTCTGATTCGTTTGGTTTGTGAAGTAGACCCCCTTCTTTGTCCAAATTGCCATTCCAAAATGGATATTGTCTCGGTGATCAAGGATGGAAAGGTCATCGACAAGATCCTGGCTCACCTGCAATACAAATTTGATCCGCTGCCACTCTGCATTCGTCCTCCACTG
>JAKEFK010000316.1 GCA_022616075.1 bacterium | reverse complement strand
CAGACTTTGAGATCTCCTTTTTCCGCTTTCACTCTTTTGAGCACCGTGAGGAAGACGCGCAGTCCCGTGCTGCTTATGAAATCCACATCCGAAAGATTAAGAACAAGCTTGACAGCTCCGGAAGAAAGAATGCTGTTCATCTCTTCTTCGAATTGAATGGAAGTCGAAGGATCTATGCGTCCTGACACGCGGATGATTTCAATACCCTGATCGTTTTTCGTGGCTTCTACTTTCATGTTTTGCTCCCTTTTATGGACGGCGAACAATCTGTCCATCCTTCATCACGAAAACAACTTTTTCCGTTGCATGAATGTCTCGAAATGGATCTCCGGCAAGGGCGATGACGTCCGCGATTTTTCCTTTCTCCAGCGATCCAATTTTTTCTTCCAGACCGAGAGCGGTCGCAGCATCGATGGTTGCGGAACGTAGAGCAGCGACAGGGCTCATGCCATGATCCGCCAGGAGCGCGAATTCCTGGGCGTTGACCCCGTGAGGTGATACACCGGAATCGGTCCCAAAAGCGATATTCACTTTCAGTTTTAGAGCTTTTTTGAATGTCTCCGAGCGTTTTGCAATCGCCGCGGCTGCTTTGGCTTGCACTTCTGGCGGCAATGTTTTGGAGGCAGGTCCTTTCCCCGCATATTCTCCGGCAAGAAGGGTTGGCACAAGCCAGATGCCTCGCTCTTTCATCATTCGAAGAGCTTCGTCATCCAGAAAGGATCCATGTTCAATTGTGTCGGCGCCGGCCCGAATGGCCACTTTTGCGCCTTCCGCTCCATGCGCGTGAACTGCTACCTTTTTCCGGAGCTTATGCGCTTCCTCAACGATTGCATCCATTTCGGCCTGCGTGATTTGTGGAGTATCCACTTCATCGCCAATGGATAATACTCCACCGGTTCCGCAAACCTTGATCACATCTGCGCCATATTTAATTTGATACCGGACGCTATCACGAAACTGGTCCGGTCCGGAAGCAATCCCATCGGCGATTCCTGGTTCTTCGCCGAAAGTGCCTTCAGGGAATCCGGTCCCATCGCAATGTCCACCGCGTGCGCCCAGCGCGGTGGTTGCAGCCAGAATTCGTGGACCGGCGATCAATTTCTTGGCGATTGCATCACGCAAACCCGCATCAATACGATCGTTAGCGCCAAGATTGCGGATCGTCGTGAATCCGGCATCCAGCATTCTCCGCGCCATCACCGATGCTTCAATCGACTGTTCAGCTACAGTCTTTCGCAGACCCTGATAGAAGGATAGGAGAAAATTGGGTCCTAACTCACCCGTTGCATGGACATGCATATCAATGAATCCCGGCAGCAGGGTCACATCTCCAAGATCTACAACCTCTGCGCCATCCGGAACTGCAATTCCAGTGCCGGCCTGACGGATCATTCCACGTTCCACGATCACAATCCCGTTCGTTACTGGCTCCGCAGACCGGCCATCCCACAAACGGGCCGCGCGCAACACCAGAATCGATTTGGATTCGTCTGCGGCTAGAGTAAAACAACAAAGAATAAGAACTGCGAAAACAACGAAACGAATTCTCATCTGATCTCCTCTTGGGGAACTTGACTCTCTTATTGTAATAGAGCCTGCAACAACGGCACGTTTTTCCTTTGTGTCGATTCTTGATAGAATCATCGGAACAATAGTCTCACGAGTAGTATGTGAATAAAACTGCTCTTTCCCTCTTGTTTGTTCTGATTATCCTTTGTGCTCTTTCCACCGGAGAAGCGACAAATAATAACAAAGATCACAAGAGAGCTTTATTCGGACAAATCATGAGCGACCCGGTGATTCGCGGGTTTGTCGAAGAGGTTCGAAAGGATCCGGGAAATCAAACGAAGATAGATGCTCTCTTGCTGCAACTGCCTCTATCCCCTCTGGATCTTTTTCAGATCCGGATGGAAACAAACTTTCGTGAGTACGCAGTGCCCCGTGAAGTTTTGCAATGGCACGAACGATGGCTGACTCTTCGGCCGCAGGTACAGGCAGCCAGCCAGGCGATCAATGCAGCTCTTTCGTTCAGTCCCGGCGCGATTATTGCGATGGCTACAGTCGGAACGAACCGCAATGTTGCAACGACCGGTAATCCTGCTCCGATCGAGTATCAGGGTGAAATCCAAATTTCTGTCAACAAAAACAATCCCGACCAAATTGTCGCAGCCGCGAACACATGGGACACTCCGGCAGGCTGCGATCAAACTCAAGCGATTTTTGCCAGCAGCAACGAAGGCGCCAGCTGGAGTTACACGTGCGCCCCCAGCGTTGGGGCGTACGGCGTGGGCTGTCCTGACCCTGACAGTATCGTGTTCGGCAGCGATCCCGCCGTCTACTGGGATAGCACTCACATGCGGAACACAAACCTGTAGTGGAGAAAAAACTTTCTATACAAAGTCAACCGATGGTGGCCAATCCTGGTCCGCTCCCGTTCTTGTGAAGCAGCACAATATTTTTGGATTCAATAACAACGCCAACATTCCGCCTCAAGACAATCGCGGCATCAATCCATTTGGCGCAATCGATGTTGACAATTCAGGTGGCACCTTTAACGGGCGTCTGTACGTAGCCTATTCCGATGTAAACAACGGAGCAGCGATGGCAACGTCCGACATCTATGTAGCTCGCTCCACGGACGGAATGAACTGGACAGAGGTAAAGGTAAATGACGACGCCACAAGTACTGCTCAATTCCATCCGTTTCTGGTTGTGGATCAAACAAACGGTTCCGTTGCGGTCGGCTGGCATGACGCGCGAAACGATACCGCGAGCAATCGTAAAGTCGATTATTTCATGAGCCGATCAACTGATGGAGGCGTTAGCTGGGAAGCGAACACCAAAGTCAGCCAACCGAGTGCAGAATTCAACAACAGTGGGATTTCCCATTCAGATGAAAATACGACGGATAATACCGGCGGCAATCCCAACCAGTATGGTGAATACCTGGGAGTCGACGCTCACAACGGTAAGGCATACATGGCCTGGACTGATACCCGGCACTTTTTTCCGAATAGTACGGGGAATACACAAAGAGAAAACCTTGGATTTGCGGTGGTGACCTTTACCGGCTCAGGCGATATAACACCACCTACAACGAACATCACTTCGCCAACCGGTGGGGCCACTGTTAGCGGAACAATACCGGTTAACGCGGATGCAAGCGATAACATTGGAGTTACGAAAGTCGAATTCTATCGCGACGGAACAAACTTAATCGACACCGATTTTGATTTCCCTTATAGCGTGAACTGGAATACGACCACAACATCCAACGGCAGCCATAATCTGACTTCAAAGGCATACGATGCCGCTAACAACACGGGAACATCCACCCAGGTCAATGTTAACATAAGCAATGCCGATACAACTCCACCAACAACGTCGATCACGTCTCCAACCGGAGGATCATCCGTCAATGGGACAATTCAGGTAAAGGCGATCGCCAGCGATAATGTCGGTATAAAGAAGGTTCAGTTTTATGTGAACGGAACAACTCTCATCGGTTCCGATAGCTCATCACCTTACCAGGTCAACTGGAATACGAACACCGTGGCAAATGGCAATCACAATCTAACAAGCAAGGCAACCGATACTTCCAACAATGTCGCAACTTCTTCAGCAGTAAATGTGACCGTAAACAACATCACCAATTGCACACTTTCAAATCAGATCGTGACAAACCCTGGATTCGAAAGCGGAAACACGGGGTGGAGCCGGTCCAGCTCGACAGGAAACAATTCGGGAATCATCACAAATGGCACAAACAGAGCTCCTCATAGCGGAACCTGGTATGCTCACTTGAACGGTTTGGCGATTACAAATACTCAAACGATAACCACCAATTCCACAACGATGGTGATACCTGCCGAAGTTTGCGCTGCATCCTTGAGCTTCTGGCAGAGCATTGATACAGCCGAGACAACCGCTACCAGTGCTAACGATACGGTGAAAATTCAGATTAATGTGAAGAAACCGAACGGCTCATTCGGAAGCTGGGTGACACTCGCGACCTATAGCAATTTAGAGGCGACCGGAATGAACATTTATACGCAAAAGTCAATTGATCTTATGACTTATGCCGGCAAGACGGTGAAAATCCGCTTCCAGGGAATAGAGAATTCATCCCTGCAGACCACTTTCCTTTTTGATGATATTGCACTGAATGTAACCCAATGATTTACACGTGCTTGAGCGCAATTTTCATTGCGTTCTCCGGGTGTTCAGCAACTCTCGCGCGCGCCTGACAGCGTCCCGAAGGGTGGGATTTGGAGCGTTTCTCCAACTGGAGAGTGCCTCCATATGGATAAACACTGACTTTATTTATGAAGGTATTTTTCCCAGGCAACCAGTTTCCATGGATGAATTTCGTAAAGGAATATTCCCTTTTTAACTGCAGGATCCTCAGCAACGATAGCGCGCGCCTCAGATTCATCGACTACCTCGAGTAGCATTGCTCCGCCGGAATTATCCGCAAACCCGCCTGCCAACTTCATCGATCCCTTCTTGAATAAACTCAGCATGTATCTTCCATGCTCTTTGAGCGGTTGCGCTGATAAGGGTTGGTCCTGTAACCATCCGGGACCGGGCCGGTAGACCACAAGAAATGTTTTTTTTACATCACTTTTCGTTGTCTCGATAACACTGTGTATAGGTCCCAAAAGGGTAACCGCAAAGGAAAGCCCAAAAAGCAGAATGTTTTTCATTTTGTTTGAATATGACTCGATGCAGTGCGAGCAGTCAACAAATCTGCCCTGAACGGTCCGGAATTTGTCGCAAGCGGGGCGTGTGAATGAAATGTGACGTAGTAGAAACGCTAATGACTCAAAAGTGTTCGAACCAATTGCAGTTTCTTACGGCTCAAATGCAGCTTTTCGCCATTTGTTAGAATCACGTGATAGCGGCTGCCCGAATCGTTTTCCTGTCCCGCAAGGAAACTGGTGTTTACCAGATAAGACCGGTGAAGACGCTGAAAACTTTCAGGCATTCTCTTTTCCAGCTCCCTTAAAGTTTTATCGTGCAAGTGAACCGATCCATCTTTGCAGTGAATTTCCGAATAGTCATCGGCTCCTTTCAGGTACATAACGTCCAAACCGGAATCGAACGAAGCTCATGGCCTTTCCGCACGGCAAGGCACTTAAGCCGTAACCGGAAACTCGGATCGGGATCATTCACACGCGCTAATGCTTTTCGCAGACGTTCTTCGCTGAAAGGTTTGGCAACAAAATCCGCGACTCCATATTCAAAAGCCCGTATGGCTTGATCCGAATGAGCCGAAACAATGATGGTTTGAAAAGAACCGGAAACAACTTCCGTAATGCGAAAACCATCCGACCCGTTCAAATTCAGATCCAGGAACAAAAGGTCAATCGGATGTTCCCGGATGTATGCAAGTCCATCATAAATGTCCTCATGATGCCGGATCGTTCCCGCTTGCTCTCCAGGAATATGATGAATCATTCTGATCAAACGTCGCGCTACGATCTGCTCATCTTCTACAACAAGTATTCTCATATAATTCGCAGGCGAGACGCCTGCGGCCCATAATACGGGCAAGATGCCCGCGCTACTCCGTTACTCCACCGGTATCCAGATCTCATTCTTCCAAACCTCCCCGTCTCTTCCGGCCGTAAATTTCCATTTGTTACCGTAACTTTCCTGGAGTCTGCTTTTGATATAGCGGAAGCCAGTGCCTTCTTTGACCTCTCCGGAAGTATCTCGGGCGCTCCCTAGTGGGGCTTTCAATGTGTAACGATAAAAACCATTTTCCTTCTGCACATCCAAACGAAATTCAATCCGTTGCCCTTCGGGTCTGTTATGAATGATGGCGTTCTCTATCAGCGTATGGATCAGCGCAGGTGGAATCGCCGGCTCCGGATTGATTGAATTCACGGAAAGCACGAACTCCTTTCCCTTTCTCTTGCTCATGATTTCCGCATGACTCGAACAAAGCCGGATCTCATCTTTGAGTGGAATCAGGGAACGGTTCGAAACTTCGGATAGCACACGAAACTCGTCCGATAACGACTGAATCATCTTTGTCGCCTCTTTGGGTTCCTGTTCGATCCATTCGGACAATGCCGTGAGTGTATTCATCAGGTAGTGAGGCTGAATATGTTTCTTCAGCAGCTCAATCTCAAGTCGTGTGGATTTCAAACGCGCTTCTTCCCTTTCTAACCGAACTTGCCGTACCTGCAGAACATGCGATGTGAGCAAACAGAGAAGCAGAAAATCCATTCCGAAGTAAAGCGTTAAATCAGCAAAAAGGAAGGGTCTCCAAAACAACGCGATTCCCGTGACAGCCAGACCTATGAGCGCCAGCCAGCTACCACGACGCCGGCCCGCGGCCGAGCGAAGAGTCCAGATTAAGGAGAGGCTGATTCCAATTAAAAACATGCTCAGAGATTTGAGATCCCAACCGGGAACGAACATGCTCAGGCCAAAACCGAT
>JAKEFK010000315.1 GCA_022616075.1 bacterium | reverse complement strand
GATTATCGCGATCGGAATTCGTTGTTGAGCGGTCTTGCTGCATCGGCAATAACGCCTTTTCGATTGGAGGCCGGATCACAATCGGAACAAATTCTTGCCGAAGCTGTTTCGGGAAATTACTTCGCCGTTCTTGGCGTTTCCGCTGCGTTGGGTCGCCCTTTATCCATTGAAAATGATCGGCTGGGCGCTCGTTCTGTGGTTGTAATCAGTAACCGGTTATGGCGAAACAGATTTGGCGAAGAACGAAATCTGGCCGGCAAAACGCTCCGGCTGAATGGGAAACCATACGACGTTATCGGTGTCATGAATCCAAAGTTCGGTGGAACCTTTGCGGGCGCGCGGATTGATGCATGGGTGCCGTTGCAGATTTCAGAAGCGATGATGGGCGTAAACTGGCAGCAGGACCGGACCAGGCTGTCTGTTCACATGCTGGGTCGTTTAAAAGAGGGTGTATCCGTAGAGCAGGCGGATGCTGACCTTGCCTCAGTAGCCGCCCAACTCGAAAAAGCTTATCCGGATACTAACCGTGGCAAAAAAACTCTGATCTCTACCGCCACTCTGCTTCATGGCAATCTTCGAAAAGGGGCAACAATTTTCTTTGCTGCCGTGATGATCTTGATGGGCATCGTTCTATTCATTGCTTGTTCGAATCTGGCAAGCTTGCTAGTAACTCGCGCGATCGAAAGAAGACGCGAGATAGCGATCCGCATTTCGTTGGGTGCGGACCGAAAACAGTTGATGATTCAATTGTTCACCGAATCTCTTTTGCTGGCCTTTCTGGGTGGCGCTGCCGGCTTGCTAACGGCTTACTGGAGCTCCGGCCTGCTCGTTTCCCTCTGGCCGCTTCCGACCATTCCGATTCACTTCGATTTTAGCCCCGATGCAAAGGTGCTCGCATTCTGTTTCGGTGTCACCGTGCTCACAGGAATTTTGCTTGGCATTACTCCGGTTCTTCAGAGTAGCCGGCAGGATGTGATTTCCGCGCTGAAAGAACAAACGGGAATGTCTCTTCTAAGCAGGATGAGAATCAAGAATGGATTGGTCATTGTGCAAATCAGTTTTTCGCTTTTGCTTCTCGTGTGCGCGGGCCTGTTTGTCCGCAGCTGGCAAAACACGCAGCGGCTGGATCCAGGATTTAATCCAGAAAACATGCTGGCAATGGACATTGATCTGTCGGAAAGAGGTTTAACGGAACAGGAAGGATTGCTCTATTACGGACAACTGAAACAGCGTGTCATGGCGTTGCCCGGAATTCGAAACGCCACTTACTCAAATCTTGCTCCAATGGATATGGCAACGCCGAAAAGTCCGGTAAGAATTCAAGGACAAACTCCACCGGCCGGACAAAATGCTTTATTGATTTCGTTCAACAGGATCGGGACGGATTATTTTCAGACGTTGGAGATTCTGCTTTTGAAAGGGCGTGCTATCGCAGAACAGGACAATGCTAACGGGCTGCCCGTTGTGATCATCAATGAAACAATGGCCAAAAAGTACTGGCCAAATGAGGATCCGCTGGGAAGACAGTTTCAGATTGGAAAAGATTTCAAACCGGCCACAATCATCGGAATTGCGAAAGATGTGAAGTACAGAACGCCTGGTGAAGAGCCGACTCCGCACATGTATCTTTCGTACAAGAAATTCTATGAAGATGGATTGACGTTGCTTGTCCGGACACAAGGGAGTCCTAAGACCTTCCTCACTGAAGTCGAAAAAGAGATGGCTTTCCTGAATAAGGATGTCCAGGCATTTTTCGCCCGGACGCTGGAAGAGCATCTGGCGTTTTCGTTCTTGCCGTCAAAACTGGGAGGATCGCTTCTCGGGCTGTTCGGGCTTTTGGGTTTGATTCTTGCCTGTGCTGGCATTTATGCGGCGATCTCTTTTCAGGTTGCGCAACGCACGCGCGAGATTGGAATCCGGATGGCGATCGGAGCAAAACCACGCGCGATATTGCGTTTGTTTATCCACCGAGGTTTGAGACTCAGCGTAATTGGATCCATCATCGGAATCGTTGGGGCTTTTGCAGTAACACGTTTCTTATCCGCTTTACTGGTTGGAGTGGAAACTCACGATCTGTTCACGTATGTATCCGTTCCCTCTGTACTGATTTTTGTTTCATTTCTGGCATGCGCAGTACCCGCGTACCGGGCTTCGAAACTCGATCCGCTGAAGTCTCTTCGCTATGAATGATTTAGAAAACGCCAAGACGCCAAGGCGCCAAGAGGATTAGATTTATGGAACTGATAAAACAGGAGATACGGTATGCGATACGCATACTGGCGAGAAATCCGCTCTTTGCGGTTGTTGCGATTCTAACACTCGCGCTTGGAATCGGCGCGAATTCCGCAATCTTCAGCGCTGTTTACGGCGTTCTTCTGAAACCGTTGCCTTACGAGGATCCAGACAAACTCGTGATGCTTTTAAGTACGCGGAAGGACGGCTCGTTCATGACATTGTCGCCAGCGGATCTGCAGGATTACTCAAAGAGCGAATCGTTCGAGCAAACGGCTGCGTTTACAACGGAGACTTTGGACTTGACCGGCAAAGGAGAACCGGAACGTTTGCCAACAGCATTTGTCTCTTGGAACTTCTTCAATGTTCTTGGCGTACAACCGTTATATGGTCGTGGTTTCTTGGAACAGGAAGGCAAGTACGGTGCGGAGAAAGTTGTGGTCCTGGGCCACGGCCTCTGGAAGCGGCGTTTTGCGTCTGATCCACGAATCGTTGGATCTTCAGTAATGCTGAATGGCACGAAGCGAACCGTCATTGGCGTTGCACCACCAGGCTTTGAATATCCTGCGGAGATGCAGGTCTGGGGCGTGCTCGCCTTCAGCCCACACGAGTTGGATTCATCACAACGAGGCGCGCATTGGATTCGCGCGATCGGCCGTCTTGCGCCTGGCGTTACATTGGAACAGGCGCAAGCTCGCTTGCGGGCGGTTGCTGCTGACCTTGCCAAAAGGTATCCACGTTCCAATGAATTTGTCGGAGGCACCGTTCAGCCGTTTCATGGATTTCTTGTTCGTAAGTCAAAACCGGCTCTTCTCGTGTTATGGGCATCGGTTGGCTTCGTGTTGTTGATTGCCTGTGTGAACGTTACGAACTTACTTCTTGCGCAGGCAGCGCGGCGAGAGAGTGAAGTTGCCATACGAACCGCTTTGGGAGCTGGACGCCTTCGACTTTTCAGGCAATTTCTTGTGGAGAGTCTTGTTCTTTCCATTGTGGCAAGTTTTGTGGGCCTTATGATCGGTCTGTGGTGTACCGAGCTTCTCATCAAGTTTGGTTCCTCAAGTGTGCCGGCTCTGGCTCAAATGAAACTCGATTCCAGCATTTTGTTGTTCACGCTGACTGTCTCGATCCTGACCGGAGTTCTCATTGGATTGATTCCTGCTTTGCAAAGCGTCCAAAAATCAATGCCGCAGAAATTAAAAAGCGGAGTAAGAGTTGCCGGCAACAATCGTGTGCGTCGCGGGTTGGCGATTGTTGAAATTGCCACCGCGTTGATTCTGCTTTCCGGCGCAGGACTCTTGATCAAGAGTTTTTACAAACTCATGCAAGTTGATCCTGGATTTCGCGCCGAAGGTGTCCTCTCTTTTGAAGTTTCTTTGCCGGATGCAACTTATTCGAAACCGCACCAGGCTTCTACTTTTTATTCTGATTTTATCAATCGCTTGAAAACGCATGGCGAAGTTCGTTCGGCTGGGGCTGTGTTTGGTCTTCCGTTGACTCAAGGATTTAACGCGGGCACGAGCTTCGCTTTGATTGGCAAACCCGCGCCAAAGGATGAGCCGTCGGCCGGATTGCGTGTGATCACTCCTGAGTATTTTCAAACGATGGGAATTCCGGTTCTGAGCGGTCGGAATTTCCTTGACTCCGATACGAACCAATCGGGTGACGTTGTCATTATCAGCGAATCGGCCGCAAAGAATTATTATCCGAATGAAAATCCGATCGGCCAAAAAATTGACATCCATGTCAACTTAGTGGAACGCGAATCACAGGAGCGGACAATTATAGGCGTAGTGGGAAATGTTCGGTTCGGAGGTCTGGAGACAAATCCTGGACCGGATCTGTACATTCCTCATTCGCAGCAGCAGCTGAACGCAATGATGGTGGTTGTGCGCACTTCCGGAGATCCACAAAACCTTGCGCCTGTAGTACGCGAGGAATTGCGCAAGATGGATTCCAACTTACCTGTTTCGAGAATGCAAACGATGGAAGAGGTGGTGGGCGATTCGCTTGGCCAGAGAAAGTTCACGATGTTTTTGCTGGCCGCCTTTGCCGGTGTCGGTTTATTTCTGGCTGCGCTTGGCACGTACGGTGTTCTTTCTTTTCAGGTGGTCCAAAGAACCCAGGAAATCGGAATCCGAATGGCACTGGGCGCGCGCAGACGGGATGTTCTGAAGCTCGTTTTGCAGGAGGGCTTGTTCTTAGCTGTTGCCGGAACATTAATCGGTTTCGTGGGAGTGCTGGGAACCACACGTTTCTTAGAGAGTTTGGTGTATGGAATTTCCACACTGGACGGCGCAACGTTTGCATCTGTGATGATTCTGCTTTCCGCTGTTGCTCTTCTTGCATGCTATCTGCCTGCTTTACGAGCAACCAAAGTCGATCCGATAACAACATTACATTACGAATGATTTTGAACAGAAGATCGCAAAGGACGCAAAGATCAAAAAATCTTAGCGATCTTTGCGTCCTTCTGTAAAAAAAGAGCTGATTATGGAAAAGTTTTGGAAAGAAATTCAATTCGCGCTGCGAATGCTTCGTAAATCACCGGGATTCACAGTAGTAGCCGTGCTAACGCTGGCTCTGGGAATCGGCGCCAACACAGCGATGTTCAGCGTGATAAGAGCTGTGATGTTGAAGCCGCTTCCCTATAACGAACCGGAAAATCTCTTCAGACTCAGTGGCGGAACTTCCTATCCCGATCTGCAGGATCTAAAACAAAGTAGCAAGTCAATCAAAGATATTGGCGGATATCGTAGAGAGGTCATGGATTTAACCTCCGGGCGCGTGCCGGAGCGAATCGAGGGAGCTGCCGTGACCGGTGATTTTTTCCGTACGCTAGGAATTCAGCCACAAAAGGGGAGAGTGATCGGACCGAATGATGACATTCCCGGCGGAGCAAAAATTGTTTTGATCAGCGATGCATTTTGGAAAAACTACATGGCAGGCGATCCTGATGTGATCGGAAAAAGTGTCTCGATAGCAAGTATTCCTTACACGGTGATCGGCGTGCTTCCTCCAACCTTCGAATTGCCTAACTTGAAGGCGCAAATGTTTTCTCCGATTCGAGCGGAGTCTTCGGAAGAAACAAACGCGCGTGGCGCGCATACAATGCGAGTCGTTGTGCGTCTGGCTGCGAACGTCATTGTGGATCAGGCACAGAGTGAATTTAATGCCATCGCAAAGCGTCTGGAAAAACAATATCCGGAGGAAAACACGGACGTCCGGTTTGTGCTGAATCCATGGCAACAATTCCTGGTAAAAGATGTGCAGCGCGCCCTGTTGATTCTACTCGTAGCGGTTGGTTTTGTTCTTCTGATTGCATGCACCAATGTTGCAAATCTTTTTTTAGCCCGCGCAACGGAACGGGAAAAAGAGATGGCTATTCGGGCGGCTCTTGGCGCGGGGCGTGCTTCTTTGCTGCGTCAGTTGATCGTCGAAGGTGTGGTTCTTGCAATCATAGGTGGCTTTGCCGGCTTATTTATAGCTTCATGGATTTCTGATTTTGCCGTCCGGCTCGGCCCCGAAAATATTCCGCGGCTCCAAAACACACGATTCGACTTTATTGTGTTTGCGGTGACCCTTGGTCTGTCAGTTTTTACAGGACTTTTGTTTTCACTTGCTCCTGGTCTCCATGCATCGAAAATCAACCTGGAAGAATCTTTAAGAGAAAGCGGCCGTGCAACCGGTAGCCGCACGAGGCAGCGAATGAGAAATGTTCTTGCGACTCTGGAGATCGCTCTGGCAATCGTGCTTCTCATCGGCGCCGGACTTTTGATTAGAAGTTTTTGGTCACTGCAAAATGTTCGTCCCGGGTTCCGAACCGATCATGTGCTCACTATGAATTTTCTCTTGCCACTTACGACTTACGCAGACATCGACAAGAGAAGTCAGTTTTTTGAGCAAGTGCTGCAACGAATCAAAAATTTGCCTGGAGTTGAATCCGTTGGATCAACATCAGAATTGCCCTTTGGGACCGGATCAGGTTTTCACAATCTTGCAATTGAGGGTCGCCGGATGGCCGTAGGCAAGGAGCCGGAAATCTACGCGCGCAGCATTAGTCCGGATTACTTTCATACTCTTGGCATTGCAGTGCTTCAGGGGCGCGTATTCTCGATGCAGGACCGGAAGGATACCCTTCCTGTTGCCATTGTAAACGAAAAATTTGTTCGACGGTTTTTTCCGCAGGAAAACTCGTTGGGTAAGAGAATCGCGTGGGCACGCGCAGATGCCCCAATTTGGATGACGATTGTGGGTGTAGTTTCGGATGTGAAATCATTCGGACTGGATCTGGAAGAGGAGCCTGCTGTCTACACTCCATTCACTCAGGAACCCCGGTTCTGGAAAACCTGGATGAACATGGTTGTGCGTACTTCGGTGGATCCATCGAGTTTGATTGCAACGATTCAGAAAGAAGTTGCGCGCGTTGATAAGAATGTTCCTGTCGCCGATTTGCTTACGATGGACGCTCTTATTTCGGAGTCGATCGGAGAACGCCGCTTTCATCTTTTGCTGCTCGGTTTGTTTGCGGGCCTTGCTTTGCTGCTTGCGGGTGTAGGTATCTATGGAATTCTTTCTTACAATGTACGACAAAGAACGCAGGAAATGGGAATCCGCATGGCTCTTGGTGCTTCCCAAAGGGAAATTCTTCGGTTGATTCTCTCGCAAGGGATACGCCTGGTTGTTTTAGGAGCGTTCATCGGGATTGGAGCGGCGCTCGCTGTGACGCGATTTCTCCAAAGCTTGTTGTACGCGGTCGGCTCCAACGATCTGCTAACATTTCTGATCGTTCCGTTGATTGTGATTGGAGTTGCATTGCTCGCCTGTTATGCGCCGGCAAAGCGAGCAACCCGTGTGAATCCAGTTGTCGCGCTGAGGTATGAATGATTCAATTAAAAGACATTGAAAAGTATTATCAATCGGGCGCAGGTCGGACTTACGTTTTGCGCCGGATCAATTTGGATGTTCCACCGGCGGATTTTGTCACCATCATGGGTCCTTCCGGAGCGGGCAAATCTACGTTGCTCAGCATTGTCGGACTGCTGGATGGTTCCTGGACCGGAGAATATTATCTGGATGGTCAGCCAGTCCATAAAATGAGCTTGAAGGAGCGGGCTGAGTTAAATAAGCGCTACATTGGCTTCGTCTTTCAAAGCTACCATCTGCTGGATAACCTGACCGTATATGAGAATCTGGAGCTTCCTTTGACCTACAGGAATATCAAGAAGTCGGAGCGGGAAAGCATGGTTGCCGACACGCTGGATCGATTCAGCATCGTTGGGAAAAAAGGTCTTTTTCCGAATCAACTATCGGGCGGTCAACAGCAGCTCGTAGCTGTAGCCCGCGCCGTAATAGGAAATCCGAAAATCATTCTTGCAGATGAACCGACAGGCAATTTGCATTCATCGCAAGGAAAAGAAATCATGGATCTGTTCAAACGGCTGAATCAGGATGGCACAACCATCATCCAGGTGACTCACTCCGAGAAAAATGCGGAATACGGAACTCGAATTATCAATTTGCTGGATGGCTGGATCGTTTAGATTTCAACCGCCAAGGCGCCAGGACGCCAAGAAGGTCAAATTTCATTATGGCGAAGAATAGTCCGCGGATATTGATTGCTGATGATCAGCAAGACGTGCGTGAAGCATTGCGTTTGCTGTTAAAGAACGAAGGTTATCATACCGAAACCGTTTCTTCTCCCGGTTCAGTGATTCGGGCGGTGGAAAAGGAAGATTACGATGTTTTATTGATGGATCTGAACTACACGCGCGACACAACTTCCGGCACGGAGGGTCTTGATCTTCTGAGCCAGATTCAGAGACTGGATACGACTCTGCCGGTTGTGGTGATGACAGCATGGGGCAGCGTGGACGTTGCTGTGGAAGCCATGAGACGGGGAGCGCGCGATTTTGTTCAGAAACCATGGGACAACGCGCGTCTACTTTCAATCCTGCGCACTCAGATAGAACTGGGACAGGCTCTCCGCGGCCAGAAACGTCTGGAAGCGGAGAACCGTTTGCTACGTGATCAACAGCTTCCTAACTTTGTTGCCGAATCACGTGCTATGAAAGCAATCGTGGATGTGGTGCGGCGCGTCGGTCCATCCGACGCAAATGTGCTGATTCTCGGTGAAAACGGCACAGGCAAGAGTCTTGTGGCTCAGGCGCTTCATACTTTTTCGGAACGCTCCGCCAAACCGATGATCACCGTAAATGCGGGAGGGCTATCCGAAGGCGTTTTTGAAAGTGAATTATTCGGACACGTCCGCGGGGCATTTACAGATGCCAAAACGGATCGCGTGGGGCGCTTTGAACTGGCGGACGGAAGCACTTTGTTTTTGGATGAGATCGCAAACGTTCCGCCAGGGCAGCAAGCAAAGTTGCTTCGCGTGATCGAAACCGGACAATTTGAAGCGGTTGGTTCTTCACGAACAAAACACGTGAATGTGCGAATGATCTCTGCAACGAATGCAGATATTCAAGCTGAAGTCCAATCAGGTAGATTTCGCCAGGATCTTCTTTTCCGTTTAAACACAATTGAAATCAGAATCCCACCGTTGCGTGATCGTCGCGAAGATATTCCGGTCCTGGCCAGCTATTTTTTGCAACAGCATAATAAGCATTATCGCAAGCAGATGAACTCCTTTGATCCTGCTGCCATGCAAGCCCTACTAAAGTATTCATGGCCCGGCAATATCCGGGAACTGGATCACACGATTGAAAGAGCTGTGCTTTTAGCGCATTCGGACCACCTGCGTGTGGAAGACCTGGGTCTTCAAGCACAGAAGGAAACTCCGAAAGGAGTTGAAGAAATGAGTCTCGAAGAAGTGGAAGCATTCCTGATCAAGAAGGCTCTGGATCGTTATAATGGAAATGTGAGCCAGGCTGCCAAAGCTCTCGGTCTTAGCAGAAGCGCTCTGTATCGCAGATTGCAGCGTCACGGCTTGTAACGATCTTCAACGCAAAGGCGCAAAGCCGCCAAGAAAATATGAAAAATCGCAGGCGTATCAGTTATGAACGCCGCATTCTCCTGTTCATTCTAAGTTCCGGGTTCTTCGGAATGGTCGTCTCCATGATTTTTCTCTGGTGGGGACCTTACACGGCCAAAGTTCAATGGACACTCACTCTGTTTCTGGTGGCGCTCTGGCTTGGCTTTGCTTTTTCCGCAAGAGAACGGATCATTCGTCCGCTTCAAACAATTTCGAATATGCTGGCGGCGCTGCATGAAGGAGATTATTCGATTCGCGCCAAACGCGGAAAACCGGGTGATGCTCTGGATGATGTCATGCTTGAAGTGAATCAACTAGGCACAACTTTACGCGAGCAAAGACTGGGCGCGCTGGAAGCAACAGCCTTGCTTCGAAAAGTAATGGAAGAAATCGATGTAGCGATTTTTGCGTTTGATGACCAGCATCTCTTGCGGCTTGTGAATCGAGCCGGCGAAAGATTGATGGGTCATCCGGTGGAACGGCTGCTTGGCCGATCGGCTGCGGAATTGAACCTTGCTGTCTGCCTGGAAGGGGCTCCAAAGCGCGTTCTTGATTTTGCTTTTCCTGGAAGCGTCGGGCGCTGGGATATGAGACGCAGCACTTTTCGACAGGGTGGATTGCCTCACGATCTTCTTGTGCTCTCGGATTTAAGCAAGGCTTTGCGCGATGAAGAGCGGCAAGTTTGGCAGCGTTTGATCCGTGTGATCGGACATGAACTAAACAATTCGCTGGCGCCGATCAAATCGATTTCGGGAAGTCTGAAGAGTTTGCTGCAGAGACATCCAAGGCCGGTCGATTGGGAACAGGACATGGATCAGGGTTTGTCGATTGTTGCTGGCCGTGCGGAGGCGCTTTCGCTTTTTATGAGCGCTTATGCTCGGCTCGCGAGGCTGCCTCAGCCGCAAATGCAACCAGTGCCCGTGTCGCAATGGATTAGACAGGTCGCGAGTCTGGAAACTCGGGTCCCGGTCAAGCTAAGGCCCGGCCCCGAACTCACAGTGCAGGGAGACCAGAATCAACTGGAACAGTTACTCATTAACCTTGTGCGAAACGCGGTGGATGCCAGTCTGGAAACTTCGGGTGATGTCGAAGTAGGTTGGACAAAAAGCAATAACCATCTGGAAATCTGGGTGGAGGATGAAGGGCCCGGACTGGCAACTTCCGACAATCTTTTTGTGCCTTTCTTCACCACCAAACAGGGAGGAACGGGAGTTGGCCTGGTGCTATGCCGTCAAATCGCGGAAGCGCATGGAGGGATCCTAACGATAGAAAACAGATTGCATCATTCCGGCTGTCGCGCGATTCTGCGACTGCCGCTTTACTGAGATGCGGGCGGACCTACGATACGGGGAGTTTCAGTGGATATTTCCAGATGGGATTTGAATTCCACCGAGTAAATCTCTAACAAGGTCACAAAAAAGGAAGCCACGACCGGTCCTATCAGCACTCCCAGGGGACCAAACATTTTGATTCCGCCGAGCGCGGAGAAAAAGATAATCAGATCGTGAAGCCCGCTGAACTGTCCGACCAAACGAGGTCTGATCACGTTGTCGATATTGGAAATGATCAGAATAGTAACCAGGAAAATGCCGATTCCCTGCCAGTGATGCCCCAGCAAGAACTGGATGATTGCAGCAGGATGCATCACCAGCCAGGCTCCCACGATCGGAATAAAGGAAAGTATCAGCATCACCATAAACCAGAGCAGGGGAGAACCAACGCCAAAAATCCACAGAGTGATTGCGCCAAGCGTGCTCTGAATCAAGCCGATCACCACAGTTCCTTTGATCGTGGCGCGGGACACCAGCGTAAAACGGCCAATCAACGCATCGATGTAGCGATCACTCAGTGGAACAAGTTTGCGGATGGATTTCATCATCGATTCACCGTCTCTAAAAAAGTAGAAACAAATGAAAAGAGTGACGAACACATTCGCCAGGAGATAAAATGCTCCACCTGAAGTTTTGCTGATGATGGTTGCCAGCAGCGACCCTGCATTTGAAAACACATCCCCCAGGGCCTGCTGCCAGTTCCATTGATCCAGCCGGAGACGCTGGAACCATGGGTTCTGTTGCAATCGCATCAGCAATCCGTCTTGCCCGGGAGAAAACCATTCCCGCAGTTTTTGCCCGGCGGTTTGATAAAACTGAGCCGCTTCCCCCGAAACAATCTGAGCTAGGAAAAACAGTGGAATCAGAAACACAATCAGGAGCACAAAACAACACAGGAAAGCAGCAATATTTCGTCTGTTACGAACGCCTGAAAGCAGCGAAAGATAAAAAGGATAAAACAGCGTAGTGATAACTGCGGCAAGCACGATCGGAATCAAAAAGATTTTGATCATGTTGAAAAAGAGAATGATGATGCCGATGAAGAGAACAAGCAGGAAATAGCGGCTGAATTTCTCGGATTGGAGTTTGCGAATCCTCTCTTCGTGTGGGCCCTGAAGAAGAGAATTTTCGGGCTCGGTCATCGTTGACAAATCTACTTTTCGTCCATGCGGTTGTCAACACCATTATCCTCCAGTTCACAGGTGCGATAAAATTGCTGCATGAGCGAAAGGTTAACTCGCAGGAAATTCATCAAAGATGCGGCAATTGTGACAACCGGGCTTGCCGTTGGTTCGGCGACTCAGATACAGGCTGCGCCTTCATACGATCTTGTAATCAAAAACGGCACCATTCTGGACGGCACGGGAGGGGCTGGTTTCCGTGCTGATGTCGGAATCAAAGCAGATGAAATTATTGCGATCGGCAATATCGCTCCGGAACAGAGTAAGAAAGTGATCGATGCATCCGGCTTGAATGTTTGTCCAGGATTTGTGGATATTCATTCTCATTCGGATGGCTCCATTCTGAGTTATCTGGATTCTGAAAGTCGTGTCCTTCAGGGAATCACGACAGAATTAACCGGGAATTGCGGCAGCTCCGCCGCGCCGATGACAGGCATAGGTGTAGAGGAACGAAAGAAATCGTGGCTGGAACAGGAAGACGTGCGGGTAGATTGGAGTGATGTTGCTTCTTACTTTGGACGTCTGGAAAAGGAGAAAATCGGCATCAACCAGGCTCTACTACTGGGTCAAGGAACTTTAAGAGAAAGCCTGATCGGCAACGTGGATCGCGCATTAACGGACGATGAATTGAAGACAATCCTTCGATGGGTGGAGGAAGGCATGGATCAGGGCGCCGTTGGAATCTCCACCGGACTCGAATACACGCCTGGAAGGTACACTCCCACTCAAGAGATTGTCGAAATGGCTCGCATTGTTTCAAGACGCGGCGGATTGTATGCGTCTCACATCCGCAACGAGGAAGCTACTTTATTAGAAGCCGTGAATGAAGCGGTAAACATTGGCCGTCAAACCGGCGGGCGCGTGGAAGTTTCACATCTGAAAGCGGCCGGTGTGATCAACTGGTCGAAGCAACTGGGGGCGATTCATCTCATTGAATCGGCCCGTCAAAATGGCGTTGAAATCCTGGCGGATGCTTATCCCTATACCGCCTATTCCACTGGTCTGACGGTTTATCTGAAATCCTGGGCACTGGAAGGAACGACAGCGGATCTCATGAAGAGATTGAAGGATACTGAAACTCGCGGCAGAATGCGCAGTGAGCTGGTCGCCCATATTCCGACCGAGCCTGGATCCTTTGATTTGATTGTTGTCAGCAGCGTTCCTTCGGAAAAAAACCGTTTCACAATTGGAAAGAATCTCAGTCAGATCGGCGAATCCTGGAAGATGGAAGCTGTAGATGCGATGTTGCGTTTGTTGGAAGAAGAGGAGGGGAACGTTTCGATTGTGGGGCACGGAATGAGTCCGGAAAATGTGCGCATGGTGCTATCTCATCCGCTGGTCATGATCGGCTCTGACGGTTTAACAATGGCGCCACGCGGAAAATTGGGATCAACGAGACCTCATCCGCGCTCTTACGGCACATATCCACGAGTGCTTGGCTATTACAGCAGAGAACAGAAAATCTTTGATTTACCAACCGCTGTGAAAAAGATGACGAGTATGCCTGCGGATCAAATTGGACTCAAGGATCGCGGGCGCATTGCAAAATCCATGAAGGCGGATCTGGTTCTTTTCAATCCTGAAACCGTAAAAGATGCCGCCACCTTCGAAGAACCGCATCGTTACCCATTGGGGATTGAATACGTCATTGTGAACGGCGTTTTGGCCGCAGAACATGGCAAACAGAGTGGCGCACGCGCGGGCAGGGTTTTGCGCGCCTGAAGATTGTGTCACGAACTAGTACTTTTCGTTTTCGTCAGTCCCGTAACTTTTTCCAAATTTGTTCTTGTGACGGATCTTACGAAAGTTTCTTGCATCAATGCTTAAATGAACTTTCAAAGGATCTGCCCCTACATCAATCTTCTGCTCGGACTTGCCTTCTTCAGCATAAGCTTTCAAGACGTAGGAACCAGGAGGAATATCCCGCAATCGAAAATTTCCTGTTTGATCCGCTGTAGTGTAATAGGGGGTTCCGCTAACAATGATTGTCGCGGCCATGTGCGAGTGTACGTTGCAAAAAACTCTTACGATTCCCTGATGCAGCAAAGCAATTCTTTTGCTGGACCCACCTTTGTATAATCCCAGATCAAATTGATTGGGAGTTGAGACAGAGAATATGTTATGAAAGATTGTGTCGAAATTCGGGAAATCGACACGTCCTCCTTTGAAAATTGTAATTGTACCCGGATAAAACTGTTTCTTTCTGGTTACAATCTTGGCTGGTTTGGAAAGCTGTTGATCGCCAGCGAAGTCTTGCAGAGAATCCAGGTATACAACAACTGACGATAAATCGGATTCTTTTTTCTCTCCTTTTAAAATAATTTCAACTGAACCCGACACTTCATTTGCGGCAACATTGGCAGCAATAAATAAACATAGAAATAGCGCAAAGGATTCAGCGAATCGCCACCGCCTCATCAAATGATCATGAACTATCTGGTTCTTCAATTAACCATCTCAACGAAATGAGATTACATCCGGCGGCGCTCAAAGGTTTGTCGGACTTTAAGCGCCGCCCAAAATACACAATCGATCTATAGTCCGGTCTTATTTGGATTATTTCCGAAAAGAATCACGCTGACAAGAGATAAGGAAGCGCCAGCATCCTTCGAAACACCGGCTCTGAAACTGTGCGTCACTACGGAAAAAGCAATGGTACCCCTCGATGAATTCTCAAACTCGATGCCATTTCCAGGGTTCGGATTATTGTTCACTGGAAAATCCCCTGTGGCGCCTGCTCGAAATCCTGTTGAATTCACCTGGGTGTTGGTGATCGCGACACGAGCGGCATCCATGACGCGAATTCCATAGTTTGTGTTGTTTTCCACACGGCAATTGTCGATGGAAACGCGGGAATTACCAACAATGGTGATACCTTCTTTCCAATTGCGGCTCACAAGATTTCGAAGAACCACGCGACGATTGGATGCCGCATTGATGACGATTCCCGGTTGACCTTGTCTAGCATTGTTATTATTAGCATCGCCGGCAAGCACTGCGTCAATATTTGCTTCCACACCTGGCGCTGCTTCCAGGGTGACGTTTCCAGTAGCCGCAGATATTACCACCTGTTCCGGAAAACGGCCGGAAGTAATAACGGTGACGCGGCCATTCTGATTGGCGCCACCGTTTGCCGATCCAAGCGCAGCCGTTATCGTTCCGAAAATGCGGTCGGTTGCATTATCTGCATCTTCAGCGGTCCCGATCCGGCCATCACCATCGTAATCTCCACATGTTCCAGGCGGAACCAGTGTTGAACCTGGCCCGAAGTCAGAACAATTGTTTACTTCAACAAGGACCGGGTGATTGGCAAACACATTTGCACTACTGAGTCCTATCAACACCATGAGAGTTATGGCCAATTGAAAAACGAAAGTTGAATGAATCTGTTTATTTTGCATGTTGCACCTCCAAAGACAATTCAACGGATCGCAAATTGGATGCCAGCGGGTTATTTACAACTGTAAGTTATTCACTAAGAATGAATTGTGTCGATTTCGAAGAGGGTTTTAAAAACAGAGGAGTGTATCTTTCTGAAACAAGAGCTTAGGGCCAATTGATTTCTGTTGAAATTTGCAAGCGAGAAAAACTTCCTACTTGATCAATCAACGTTTGCCGAAGGAATGAGAAATGAAAAAGGACGGATTGCACAGGCATAAAACTAAAACGGAATCGATGGCCTTTCACCCGAGTTACAAACCACCAGTCATCAGTACTGTAGGCTGCAAGTACCGCATCCGATTCAACTCGATGAAAACCGTAGCCAATTCGAAAATCCCGGGCAACGTCAAGTTTTCCAATCAGGATTTCGGCCAGGATTCCATCATTCCCGCGTCCGGTGGGAATCGTATGATCGGTTGTTGCTTTAGGACTGTTCGGAGATCTCAGGCGATTCAGTCTAACGGCGTTCACCAAGGGCATAGAAGTATCGGGGGCCGCCGTGTTGTGCACATGATCCAGTTGAACAACCAGTGGTATGGAAAAATTAAAACGAACCCTTCCAATCAGGTCGAGAAGATTATAGTCATTTATTAGAGTAGGATCGGATCGTGTGTTGGTGCGAAACAAAAAAACAGGAAGCTCTTTCACGTCATAATCATAATAGGCGGTTGCAAAAGTAACGGTGGCATTTCCCAATCGGGTTTGAACGCCGCCTTGCACAGCGAAAACATTTGTGCGATCGTCTTGATAGTGACTCGCATAGTAGTCAGCAATTCGCCCGGTCAGACGGATTTTTTCATCAGCTGAAACATATTCGGTTTGAAGCGCTACTCCATTGGGATGAAGATCGTTGTCCCATAGCATTTCTGTAACGAGGAACGGATTCTCGAACTTACCTGCTCTTAAATCGAGTTGTGGGACAGGAGTATATCGAAGATATGCCCTGCTTAAGACAACATCATCTCGCTTAAAGTTATCGCGGTCGAAAACAGGAGTGTGAAACTCCGGTGATCGAGGCGCAGGGACATCTTCATCGCTTTCCTCAATCACATTGGCTTCACCTTCGATGGCCAATTCCAGATCGGGATGCGGCAAGAAAAGCAGACCGGGCCGCCAGCGAAGTCTATAGCGATTCACCGCATCTCGCGGCAGCGGGATCTGTGTAAAAGTCTGTCTTTCGTAACGGAGCATCAATTGAGAAGTAAATCGCATTCGATCTCCGGCAAAAACAGAGACGCTTACTAGCAGAAGGAAGAGGGAGATCAGCGCAGAAAACTTATGCTTGTCCATGTACGTTTTTTACCACAATTGCTTTAAAAAAACAGGGACGAGCTCATCGCTCGCCCCCTACAATTGAAACAGCCAATACTCTACGGAGCAGGCGCAGCAAGTCCGCGGATTGATTTCTCAGTGCCGATCACACCAAGCACCGTAGTGCTACCGTTGGCTAGATTCACAGTGACCAGAGTTGATTTTCCACAATCTGTTGATGCCTGGCCCGTAATTTTTAATGCCGCATACGCAGTTCCCGAGGGGGCTATATCAAATCCGGTTAACACGTTTGAGTCAGCTCCAAGAGAACCCACGGTATTCAACGTTCCCGAATTTGGTGGATTTTGTATGGCCAGAATATTGAGCCGGACATCCAGATCATATAGTGTTGTGCCAGTTGCGGGGTCGTTATCCGGATTCGTATAGGCTGCAGCCACAACAACTGGATGTACGCCCGCGTTTGCGTCTGTGCCGGCGTAGGCGAGATTTGTGTCGAAACCGACGATAGCTCCTGTACCTGGATGAACCCGTAGATTTTGTCCCGTATTCGTCACAATCCTAATGCGATCAACCGTGGGATTAAAGTCGAAACCGACCGCTTTTCCCTGGATAGGAATTGCAAACTCTGTTGTGCCGACGGCCGTAGCCTGCCCCGTCGAAGTATTAATGAGGTAGATTCGGTTGCTGCTTCCCAGACCATACAAATCTCCGGTTGCAGGGCGGAAGTCGATGCCCACAAGTGCCTCATCCTCAGCCAGACCCGACACTGATTGGGCAGATGCAATAGTGCACGGATTCGAGCTGTCGAATTGAACCAGCGTGTTATTCGTTGTAATGGCGTAAAGAGTTTGTCCCGCGAGTGAGTACGAGGCAAATCCACCAATAAAAGAAATCGCCAGGATCAATAGTTTGAGTTTTGAAATTCTGTTGACTTCAAAAACCTGAAGTGATCGATTCATTGCTTTCTCCTTTATCTATTTGTTCGCTACCGAGCGAGTAGAGAGGCAAGCCGAATGCCAGAATGTCAGTTGTGTGCAGAAGTTACTGATTACAAATAGTTTATGGACGAACTGAAGATTTAGGGAAAAAGAACTACTGTTTCGATTTGTAACAGATTGTCGAGCTAAGGAATTGCTTTTCTTGAACTATGGTACATAATGATACATATATATGACCTTCGAGGCTAGGAGCCGGATCCTTATTGTCGATACCGATGTAGACTTTGCTGACAGTATCAGGGAGCTGCTTTCTGAAGAAGAAATCGAAATAGACAGTGCGAGAAATAGCTCTGAGGCATTCGATGAACTGTTCCGCTCACCTTATGATGCACTGCTCGTTAATATGACCCTCGGCAATGAATCAGGATTGGATATTTTAAGAGAACTGAACCTTTCAGGAAGCCTTTTACCGGTGATTGTTATGACATCTCATGCTTCCATCGAAACGGTTGCGGCCGCCACGAATTTGAACGCATTCGACTATATCACCCGACCGGTTGATAAAACCGAACTGTTCAGTGTTATAAGAAGCGCTCTGCGCAGCAGCAGGAAAGCAAGCACTGATCCGAGAAATCAGACAAGCGGAAAAACTGCTCCGATCATCGGGCAGAGTGGGGCGATGGTTCAAGTCTACAAGGCAGTAGCTCGTGTGGCACAAACGAGTTCAACCGTTCTCATCACAGGGGAAAGCGGAACCGGTAAAGAGCTCATCGCTCGCGCGATTCATGATCATTCGAACCGTAGCAGAAATTCCTTCATTCCCATTAACTGTGGTGCACTATCCGAAACATTGTTAGAGAGCGAATTGTTTGGTCACCAGAAAGGGGCTTTTACTGGAGCGAATACTGCGCATGTCGGTATTTTCGAAAGCGCATCCGGAGGTACAGTATTTCTTGATGAAGTGAGCGAAACCTCTGCAGCTTTTCAGATAAAACTCTTGCGTGTCTTGCAGGAAAAAACCATAAAACCTGTTGGAAGCACGAAGGAGAAACCTGTGGATGTGCGAATCATTGCGGCTACCAATCAAACCATGGAAGCTCTGATGAATTCCTCGTTTCGAAAGGATCTTCTCTAT
>JAKEFK010000314.1 GCA_022616075.1 bacterium | reverse complement strand
CTGGGAGTTATCTACCGGCGCCTGTCACAGTTTGAAATGGCGCATGGCCAGGATCCTGATCAATCCCTGCAGTCTTCGATTGATGCTTTGCAGCGGGCCATTCAACTGAACCCGGGAGCCCTTTTCGCATACAACAGTCTGGGCAATGCTCTTTCACAGAAGGCCTCGCTTGAAATGGCCCGTGGTTCTGATCCGCGTGCGTGGTTAAAACAATCCATCGATGTTTTTGAGCAAGCGATCGAAATCAATCCGCAATATTACGCGAGCTTTGTAAATCTTGGTGTTACCTATATGGAGCTGGCCACGTTCGAAATGCAGCATGGAAACGATCCTTTTGATTCGCATGAAGCCGCAATCCGGAACTACCGTAAAGCGCTTGCGTTGAATCAAGGAAGCGCTATCGTTTATAACAATCTCGCCAATGTGTACAAAGATCGCGCGCTTTATCTGTTTGAACATTCTCAGAATCCTACTTCGGATCTCAAAAGAGCGGACGAACTTTACGCGCAATCGATGAGGATCAAGCCGGATTATCCGCAGACTTACACGAATGCCGGAGGGGGACACCGGCTGCTTGCCATGTATGAGCTTTCTCAATCGCGCGATCCTGGCAGTGAGATGGAACTGGCGATGAGGGATCTTGAAGCTGGTCTCAAAATCAATCCAAGCATCATGGAAACGCATTTGGAGATTGCGCTGGTTCATCTTTTGAAGGCGGAGCAGGCAATCGCGAAAAAGAAATCACCCGGCCCGGCTTTTCAAGCATCAGAGGAAGCTTTGAAGAGAGCACTGGAAGTTGATCCTGATTCCACTACGGCGCGGCTGGCAATGGTGGATCTTGCGCTTCTGCACGCCGAGTGGCGCATCCATCATCAGCAGAATCCGAAACATTGGATTGATATTGCCGGGGAGGTTCTCCAGCAGGTGCAGCAATTGAAACCGGATTCTACGGGTGGACTGGAACGGGGTGCGCAGCTGTTTCGCTGGAAGGCTGAATGGAAGATCCTGAAAGGAGAATCCGCCGAACCGGAAATCCGTCAGGGTCTGGAGAAGGCACAAGCAGCATTGCTCATCAATTCAAAACTTGCGTCTGCGTATTTAACTCAAGGGATCCTATTTTTTTTGCAACAGGATAAAAAAAGGGCGGCGGCCGCTTTAGAGCAGGCAATCTCAATCGATCAGAATTTGAAAAACAAAGTGGTGCCCTATCTGCAACGCGTCCGATAAACCTATAATATTCTCTCTGCGATCTCCGCGTCCTCTGCGGTAAAAATGTTCGGGTTCATGGCACGAAGGTATTCGCGATCGAAGGCGGCGAGCAGGCTTTCCAGATTCGAGTAAGGTCCCGGAACGTAAGCGCGGGAGCCGATTCCTTTTTGTGAAAGCTCACATACATTCCAATCCTGTTTGTTTGTGAGATCCCAGAATTCTATGGCCGGATTTGGATCGAAATCAGCGCGTATCATCGCATCCGGATGAAATAACCATTCACATTGGATCCGGGTGAGATCGGGCTGAATTCGTTCCAGCCGGTGAACCAGAACGTAGTCCGGATGCAGACTCAAAAACATGCTTGGAAAAAGAGTGTAATAGTGGACTACATCCTTTTCATCTTCACAAAGCGCGGATGCGCAGGCGTGTCCATCCATCGTCATGCTTCCACCTTCCATGGAAATCTGCATTGGGCCGCCCAGAAACGGACCTTCATCGAGATGATTCAATGCGCTTTTGTAAGGTGTGAGTTTCGCAAGCAGCGGATGAACGGTCGGGCAATGATAGCATTCATTGTAGTTCTGAAAAATTAGTTTCCAGTTGGCGTTCACTTCATAGGTTGTTGAGTGCGCAATGCGCAGGTCTTCCAATCGCCATGCTTGAAAACGTTCTAGTAGTGGCGCAAATGCGATTTCAAAAGGCTCAGGTGTCTCCGAAAGGTTGATGAACAGAAATCCTTCCCATTCGGCCGTTGCAAGGGAATGCAAAGGATAGGCGCTGCGATCGAAGCCGCGTACATCCTTCATGTTCGGAGCGCCGATCAATTCTCCTGAAAGTGAGTAAGTCCACGTGTGGTACGGACATTGAATCTTGCCGGAGAATTGTCCTTGAGGTTCCGTGCACAACCGGGTTCCACGGTGCCGGCACACGTTATAGAATGCGCGCGCTGTGCGATCCGAATCCCGCGTAAGAATGATGCTCTCCCCGAGTAAATTAGCAAGCAAAAAACTGCCGGGTTGCGGCAAAGCGCTCGATCTGCCTGCGCAGAGCCAGCTCCTCGCAAAAATTCGCTCGCTTTCGCTTGCGAACATTTCGGGAGAAGTAAAATACTCCTGTGGCAATGTGGTTGCGCCCTGGGCAAAACGTTTGAACATGGCACACCTCCTGGAAACGCTTCACCCAAAAATAGCAGCCAACGGTTGCAATGTCAAAAATTATGAAATATAGTTTCACAATATGAAATACTCCAAACCTTACCAGGGAACCCAGGCCGTGTTGCGTGCACTCTCTCTTTTGAGAACCTTTAGCGATAAAAAGCCGGTATGGACCCTTTCTGAATTTTCAAACGAACTGAAGCTGAACAAAACCACGGTGTTTCGTTTACTCACTGCGCTGGAAAGCGAAGGCTTGATCCGGCGCAGCGTAAACTCTGAAAGTTATACGCTTGGTCCGGAAATGGTGATTCTGGGCGCGCGGGCGATGCGTTCCTATTCCTTGCGGGAAATCTGCAAAGAAGAACTGAAAAATCTTGCTGAATCATCCCGCGAAACGGCGACACTCGAAATTCTTACAGGAAAAGATGTTTTAATACTGGATGAAGCTCGTGGTGCGCATCTGATCGGCACTGTGCAATCGGTCGGCACCCGCTGGCCCGCTTTTGCGACTTCCACCGGAAAATCGATTCTTGCTCATTTGCCGCCCGAACAGGTGACCGCAATACTGAAGGGTTCCCTGCCGCAGTATACGCCAAAAACGATTACCGACCCGGACAGATTGCGAAAAGAATTCGTCGAAATCAAACGTCGCGGCTATGCTGTTGCCGATGAGGCGTTGGAGCTTGGATTCCGTGCTGTTGGTTCTCCGCTTTTTCAGCACGATGGCGATGTGATTGCAGCCATCAGTGTAGGCGGACCAGCCGCGCGACTCACGCTCGAACGGCTTCCCGAATTTGGAAAACTCGTCAGCCGCATCGCGCAGCAGATTTCCAGTCGCCTTGGCTCAAAGAATTTTCAAATGACAAATTCCAAATAACAAATAATTTTCAAATTCCAAGATCCAAGACTCAAACCTCGGCTGGTAAAGTTTGAGCTTTGAGAATTGAAAATTGAGTATTATTTGGAATTTCGGATTTGAAATTTGGAGCTTCGTCATATGAGGCCTGCTACGATCATTTTGCTGCTGGATTGTCCCGATCAAAAGGGGCTTGTTGCGCGCATCACTTCATTCTTCTATCAACGTGGTTTCAACATCCTGCATTGCCAGCAGTACACGGACACGCGCGAGAATCATTTTTTTATGCGAATGAAGCTGGATATGAACGACCTCGCCACAAGTCGCGAAACTCTCGAACGGGAATTCGGCGATTTTGCGGTCCCCCTGAATATCCGCTGGCATATTTATTATTCCGATGTATTGCAAAGGATGGCGATTCTTGTGACCAAAGCTTCGCATTGTTTGTTTGATCTGTTGATCCGGTGCAAAGAAGGCGAAATTCAGTGCGAAATTCCCATGATTATCAGCAATCATCCCGATCTGCGCTATATTGCTGAGGATTTTCAGATTCCCTATCACTGGTTGCCGGTTACAAACGATACGAGAATGCAACAGGAATCGCAGATGAGGCGATTGCTCGGACAGCATGGAATCAATCTTGTTGTTCTAGCGCGATATATGCAGGTGCTCTCACAAGGCTTTGTAGAGGATTATTCGGGACGCATCATCAACATTCATCACGCTTTCCTTCCGGCGTTTCAAGGTGGGTCTCCCTACTCGCAGGCGTATGAACGCGGAGTGAAGATGATTGGAGCAACGGCGCACTATGCAACCATCGATCTGGATGAAGGTCCGATCATTGAACAGGATGTGGAACGCGTGAGCCACGAAGATTCGATTGAGGAGATGGTGCGAATCGGCAAAGATATCGAGCGAGTCGTTTTGTCCCGCGCCGTCAAAGCTCACTTGGAGCATAGAACCATCCTGTCCGGACGCCGCGTCGTCGTTTTTTCCACAGGAATCTGAGAATTAAATTCGGGCTAGTTGAAGAAGATAATCGAAATGTCTATCACGCGAGTGTAGGGCAAGATTGTGTTGCAGCGTCAGCGCGGAGATCCAGATGTCGTTGGTCGGTATCGGCGTTCCCTGCAGCCGCAATTGACGAAAAACCGACGCGTAATGATGCGTGGTTTGATCATCCGCAAAGAGCAGATGTACACCCGGTTTCATGAGAAATCGCCTCAAAACTCGTTCGTTTTCCGCGCCCTTTCTACCGACCGCAAATCCTGCACGCAGTTCAGCTACAACCACGAATGGCAAGAACACAGACTCTGCATTTGCCACAATTTGAGCGGTAATCTCGATCCCCTTGCAAAGGTTCACATATGAGTTTGTGTCAAGAGCGACTCTCACTTCCAAAGACTCTCATCGATTTGATCTTGTTCGGCTAAAGCGGATTCAATTACAGTATCCTTTTTCCAGCTGCCTACGATGTCGCTGAGATCACGATGTTCGATAACCCCATTGTTGAAGCCAAGTCCTTGAGCCAGGGCGTCGATGGCTACTTCGTTTAAACTCTTTCCTTCCACCTTTGCTCGTTCACGAATGGCTTCATCCAGGGCGGGTGGGATTCCTCGAATTGTGTATTGCATGCATAAATTATAGGCATTGTAGGCACTTTATGCAATCAGAGATATGGACCGGTTTGCCACTTCGAGTAAACTGGTCCTTTCAGGAGAGGATCCAAATGACGAAATACTTTTCGATTGTAGTTTCGCTGTTTCTTTTTGGTGTTTCCATCTATTCATTCGCGTCGGAAAGAACTCCAGGAGATCAGTTTGCGATTGCCATTGAATCGGGAGATCTGGAAAAGATCAAAGCTCTGGTTGAAGGCGGCGCGAAAGCGGACACGCTGATTGAATATGGCGAACACAAAATCACGCCTCTGATGAAAGCGTGCTGGGACGGAGAAATGGAAATCGCAACTTACCTGATGGATCAAGGAGCTGATGTGAATGCTGCGGATGAATCGGGAACAACCCCGCTATTCAATGCGGTCGCAAGAAATCGACCCGAGTTTGTGCAACTGTTGATCGATCGCGACGCAAAAGTGAACGTGAAAGATAGTCGCCAATTCACTCCTTTAACGAACGCTGCGGCGGCCGGCGCGGAAGAAATTTCGCGGATCCTGGTGAAAGCGGGCGCGGACATACTCGTGGAAACTTACGGTTTGACTCCGTTGATGTTTGCCGTCGCGTCGCGAAAGATTCCTATGGTGAAACTTCTTGTGGAGTTGGGCGCGCCTGTGGATCAGGTATCCAGCCTATCGGGACAAACCGCTCTCTTTTCGGCGATTTACTCGGGAAGTGCGGAAATGGTTCAAGCATTGATAGACTTGAAGGCGAATGTGAATTTCCGCACAAAGGATGGCGACACACCTGTCAAAGCGGCACAAAAAGGGGATCAGTTCGATATCATCGATCTTCTCAAAGCCGCAGGCGCAAAGGAGGAGGTAAAGCGATGAAGAAGATTTTGTTTTTTCTTGTGATTCTGCGTGTCCGGATAAAGCTCGGATACATTACTTGCGACCGCTTCTTTTACTGAAGCGAAGCCAAAGATTCGAGCGAAAGCAGGATTGCATGCCACAAGCTGCCCGTCAGGATTGCAAATGTAATCGGCGGTGAGGTCCTCTTCAAAAAAGGAACGATATTGTTCTTCGCTCGCGCGAAGAGTCTCTTCGGATCTTTTCCGTTCAATCGCTGCTGCGGCATGCTGCGAAACAAAAACAAGAATATCCTTTTCCCTTTCTCCAAACCGAATCTCTTCCGTATAACTCTGGACAGCGATTACTCCAATGCACCGTTCTCCCGTTTTTAGAGGAACTCCCAGCCAATCTACGGAGGGAACTCCTATGTCCTCGATCGCATTTTGCTCCAGTAACTGCTTAAATACTTCCGGAGTGGCTAGGAGAGGTCGGCCCGTGCGCAAAACATACGCGGTCAATCCATTATCCAGTTTTGCGGGAACGGGTGACAGAGTTTCGAATTCATCGACAAAATAAGGAACGTGAAACATCTGAGTGTCGCGATCGTACAGTGAAATGTAGAAATTCTTTGCGTACATGAGTTCCCCCACAACACCATGTACGGCGGCATAGAAATCCTTCATCTCCTTAACTGAGGTCGTAATCTCTGAAATGGGATAGAGTGCCGACTGAAGCGATACTGACAATCTGCTCTGGGTCACGGCGGCACCGAGAGCCAGGCCCATCACGGTGATCACTCCCATGAAAACTTGCATGGAAAGAAGCGACTCATTTAGATCTTCGCTGACGAATGGTCCGTAACCATTCTTTGTATACCAGATTGCAACCGCTGAAAGTAAAAAGCATGCCGACGAAGCTCCTCGTCTTCCAAATCGGAAGCTTGCCCAAACGACAAAGGGAATCGCCAAATAGGTGCGCTGAGATATCAGATCAAACCAACCTCGAAAGACGACGTGTGCGGCCGCAACCAGGACTGTAAGCACTAACAAAAATTCCAAAAAACGCGCCCGGTCCCAGCGCCAATAGGATCTTTGGCCCCAGGCAAATATCAAGGGAGCCAGAATGACAGCACCGATAAGATCACCCAGCCACCATGTCAACCAAAGATATCCGTAGTGAATGTTGTAATGAAACCCTTTGAAATAGATGGAGGTGGATCCTATTGTTGCGCCGACAATTGTGCTCAGCATGCAAGCCAACACAAAATAGAAAATCGATTGAGGACGATTCAACGACGTTTTCGAATCTACGAATGCAAGGATGAAATAGCCACCGAGGATTGCTTCTAGAGTATTTCCACATGCGATGCTGAATGCAATGTTGAATGGTAATCCAGCAGTGTAATTTGCGAAGAATGCGCCGGCCGCAATGGCCGGGCATATTCTAAAACCAAACAATAAGATGGCTCCGAGAGCAACTCCAGCCGGAGGCCAAACGGGAGAAACTACCGTTTTGGGCAACGCAAGGGAAAGTCCAATTTTGGCAGCAATGAAATAGACAATTCCAACGCAGATCAGATAAACAAGTGGATGCGTCCTGATTCTCATGGATTTCCGTTGCTTCTCCACCAAGATTTGTGCCACTTCAGGAAACACCTGGGGCGAACACCGGTGACCGGAATGATTCTGCTCGAAGAATTGATAGTTTCCAGGAGCGAACGGTGGCTGTTAAATCCGTGTTTCTTTTGCGTAAAAAATTGGCAATGCCAAAGATTTAAGACGGTATACCCGGGCAGTCTATGAAGGGTGGCAATTCAGCGATTCATGCTACTAGACTAATAGTTGTATGCCTCGAAAAGCGATCCGTCTGGGACGAATATCCGATGAGGACTTGCTCAGGCTGCGCCTGCGCGATCTACCGGTTCGTGTGGAAGGAACATTCGTTCAAAGACAAATCAAGCAACTCTATCACGAGCTGGAAAACCGCAAAATCCGTTTCAAACCACATATCTGGATTTCTGGCGAGTTTTATACTCCGGACGGAGTTCCTGGTTTTGCAATTCCATTTTACCTCACACATCCGCGCTTGATGCGGCTCGAACGAAAGCAGATGTTTGAGGTGGAGGGAGGAACCGATTATGAATTGATCCAGATTCTGCGGCATGAAACAGGCCATGCTCTGGACAATGCTTACCAGATACACTTGAAAAAAAGCTGGCGTGAAGTGTTCGGGTCTTTCAAGCAACGCTATCCTGTTTCATATAAACCGAAACCAAATAGCCGCAAATATGTGCTGCATCTGGATTCCTGGTACGCTCAGGCGCATCCTGCTGAAGACTGGGCAGAAACTTTTGCGGTCTGGTTGCGACCGGGAAGGCGCTGGCGAAGCCGCTACAAAGGTTGGCCCGCCTTGCGCAAGCTCGAATATGTAGACAAACTCATGCATCAGCTTGGAAAACAACCCCGAATAAACAGAAGCAGACTACATGACGAACCATTATCAGAGCTGAGCATGACTCTGGAAAATTATTACAAAATGAAACGGCAGAGATATTCACTGGAGTATCCTTCTTTTTATGATCGCGATTTGCGGCGGATTTTTTCAGATGATCCGCGATTTCGATCGAGAGCTTCTGCGGCAACCTTTTTGCGGAGGTTCCGCGGTGAGATTCGAAAGATTGTTTCGCGCGGCACAGATGTTCATTCTTACACGATCGATCACGTGCTGGATAACATTATTGAACGCGCCAAGGAATTGAAGCTCAGACTTCAGTCGTCAGTAAAGTTTACAAAACAGGAAACGATTATCATGCTGACTGTTCACACCATGAATATTGTGCATTCCGGCCGCTACCGCTTCCACTACGGCATGTAGACTGAACCGCCAAGACGCTAAGCCGCCAAGTAAGGACGAAAAAATATTTTAATCTTGGCGTCTTGGCGGTTTATTAACTCGAGTGGTCATGGATGATGCGCCAGTGCTCCCCTTTCTTTTGCAAGATCAGCGTGAACCAGCCGGATGATTTCTTGCTGTTTTCTTCCACAGTCCAGCGTCCCCAGGCCCGGGCTAAGCCCGGAGCCAGCTCTTCCACTTGAAGCTGCGAAAAGGAGAGTTTTCCGAAATCAGCCTTCCCGAATTTAGCGCGGCCGGAACAATGACTTGATTGACTGCCTGCATACCCGCAGAGAGAGCAATCCAGCACGTGCGAAACGAGAAATTTCAGCAGCAATACACTCAGTAAGGTACCTTTCCGCAAAAAACCCTTCAAAAAATGAAGGGATTTTTCAGAAAACCGTGCGTTAGTGAGCATGGAGGTTCAAAAATGATCACAAGGTTCAGAAGCTGAAAGAGTTCATAGAAAAGAAGATTGTGGACACCTACGGGATTGGATTGAAGTTACTTATGGTGGAACACAATGCTGCAGAAGCTCAAAAATATTTTGCTCGCAGGCTGGAGCTCGAACCAGGGTGAAACAGCCCGAATCAATCAAGGAGGACCATTGTGAGTATCATTCAAGGCCAAATTGTTGGAAAGGAACAACTGATTCTTCTGCCGGTGGAGCAGATGTCTTTCACGCTGACAACGGATCCGGGTGTACAGGTTGTAATGCAAACCGGCAGAAACGCAATCGTGGTATCGGGCTATGTCGAGACGGGAATTTATATCTCTCCGCTTAGAAGATGATGACAATATTTGGGACTTAGAGCTCCATTTTCTGGTTGGTCCATTTTGGACCGACATTGTGCAGGTTTCCGCCAGCGTATCTCTCGCAGCCATTTTTAGTCTGGAGTCGGATGAGGTCGATCATTCCCGGTGGGAGATACGGGAATGCACCTGGGAAGT
Source organism: bacterium (assembly GCA_022616075.1). Taxonomy (NCBI): domain Bacteria; species bacterium. Next base: position 11,175 of record JAKEFK010000314.1, on the reverse strand, counting down.
TGCTGAGATGCCGCCCGAAGGAGAGAAGATCCGCTTGAAGGTAAAGATCAGGGTCCAGGGAGCAGACAATGGTTTGGACCTTCTTGCGTATCAAGTCGTTGCAACCGGGACGCTCTCGAAGTTGCCCAGGCCGGAAGAGCTTTCTGCGGATCTGTGAGAGTCTTGATTCCTGGTTGGCCGGCTGGAAGCCAGCGTTACAAATCGCTCAGAGTTTCCGTTTCTTTGAGAAATGGAGCAAAAGTGAAGGACACATTTCCGTTCGTACGAATCGCCTCCGTAAGGCTAGTTTTGGCTTTCTCTGCTAACTCTGATCTTTGTTTACTGAGACTGGATGATCTGGCCTGCAACAAATAAAACACTCCCCTCAATCCTAACATCTCGGCAGACCTGGGATTTATTTTTAGCGCTCGCGAGACCATCTCTAATCCAAGATTGACTTCTTGATCGCAAGACATTTTGGATTGAAGATCCCATTCAGCCCACCATCGGTAGAGCCTTGCCCCGGAGTAACAAACATCGAAAATTTCCGAGCTCTTTCCCGCTTCTTCGGCGCGGCGCAACCATTGCAATGAGCTTCGGAATTCGCGAACCGGTGATTTTCCTTGTAACATTTTCCACCGCCCGGCAACTATTTCCATTTCTCCGCGAATCGTAAAAATGCCCCAATCGTCTTTTTCTCTTTCAAAAGCAAGATCCAGTTCGTGACTTGCTTCCTTTAGATCAGATGTAGGATCCATGTTTCGTGAAACGGAGTATTCTGCCATTCGCCAGGCCGCCTGCCCCAAACCTCGAAGCGCATATTCGTAACCGGGCCGTATTTGAAGTGTCTTCCTGTAGTACTCTTGCACTCGCCTCAAGGCGTCCTGAGGGTTTTGCCCCACAGCGAATTGATATTCTGCTTGAGTTAAAGAAGTGTATCCAAGATTCACATACGTCAGGTAATAATCCGGATTGATCTTCAATGCCTTTTGAAAAGCAGATAGCGCAGAATCTACCGAAGCGCTTGAATTCAATCCGTTTGCCGTTTCGTATTCTGCTTTCGTAGTTAGAACTGCCCCCATCGCCATCAGCGGTTTGAGAGATTTGGAATTTATCCTGGCGGCCTCCTTTAAAAAATGTTGCGACTGATCCAATACTTTTCTCGGATCGCCTCCTCTGTCTATCAAATACTGGGAGAACGTTTGTGACATTTCCCCGCGAAAGTAGTAAGAATCTCCATCATTCGGATTAATTTGAATTGCTCTTTCAAAACTTTGATCGGCGTTCTCGATTGCTCTTCGTGGATCCTTATGAATTTGAAACAGGTAATCGGCCTGTAAAAAATAAGCCTGTCCAAGAGCCCGGTGAGTTCGGGCATCGTCCGGCCTGAATTGAGTTGCTTCAACGGCGGTTTGGATAGCCTTCTCCAACACAGATCCAATCTCTCTGCGTGGAAAATCATGCCGAGCCCACTGGAGATGCAGCAAACTAAAAGCGAGCAACGCTTCGAGATTTTTAGGATCCGCCTTTAAAGCTTTCTGGCATGCTTCCTGACCGGAATCGTAAGCTTGATCAACAGGTCCCCCTTTTTGCTCATGCATTTCAAGAAGATTGATCTTTAGGTTACAAAGTCCCACATAGCCGGCAGGATCACTGGTACCTTTTCCAACGCTTTTTTCGTAAGCGAACTCGGCTTTTGTAAACGACTCGAAAGCCTCAGCGTATTTTCCATAATTCAAAAATTGTCGCCCTTTCAAACGGAAGGAATCTCCTTCCAATTTCGCTGCCTCATAAAGCCATGGCTCATTCTGAATTGCGCGTGCAGACTTATTGATTGCATCATCAAAGCGTTCATCCAGGAACTGAACGAGTGCTTCGGCATATTCAGAGTATTCCGCCGCATGTCTCCCTTCTTGAATAAAAGCCAGCGCAGGATTTTTGAAGTTTTTTTGTAATTCTTTCATTCTGGCTGCCCGTTGCTCATCGTTTGCGATTCTGGAAGCTGCTTCCAGCTCATTTTCGTAAACCATGGCCAGTGTTAGACCGTATGAAAATGCAACTTCAGGCGTTCTGTAATCATATCGATGGATCGCAGACTCAAAATTCTTTTTTGCTTCTTCGTAATCCCTGATTGCCATCCATCCACGACCCAACGCGTAGTGGCCGGGGCCTAATGCTGATCCACCCAACTTGCTCATACGCAAGCGGACTGCCTGTATACGATCTTCTATAAGTTTTCTTTCGGCAGTGACATCATGAAGCGGAAGAAGATAAGCGAATCGCATGATCCCTTCCATACGAGCGGCTTCAGCTCCGAATTCCTGAAGAAATCTGGCCTGTTGATCGGCCCTCCATTGAATTACACCGGCAATCACTCCTGTGATCACAAGACCCGCGAATGCAACTGCTGTTACGGCCACGGCCACTTTATTGCGCTGGATGAATTTTATTCCCCGATAAGTCAGAGTGTCTTTTCGAGCCAAAACAGGAAGTCCGGAGAGGTGGCGCCGGATGTCTTCTGAGAATTGTTCCACCGATTGATAGCGCCGCTGCGGCTCTTTGCGCAACGCCATCAAAACAACGTTGTCCAGATCACCACGCAACCTGCGCCGCAATCGCTCCGGCGTTCCTTCCCGGTATTTGCTGACAGCTTCGGGAGTGACGTCCTCTACTACAGTATTCACAACAGTGCTCGGAAGCTGCGGGTTTGTTTGCGTGATGATCCTGGCAACCTCTACCGCAGGCACTGACTTCAAACGATAGGGCAGATGGCCGGTCAATAGCTCGTAAAGCAAAACGCCAAGCGAATAGATATCGCTCAGTGTAGTTACATTGCTGCCCAGCGCCTGTTCGGGACTCGCATATTCAGGTGTCATCGGCAGAAAACCGGTAGCCGTGTTGAGCTCATCAGAATGAGGTTGCAAGATCTTAGCGATCCCAAAATCCAGTAATTTTGGAATGCCGTCCGCGGTCACAAGAATATTGCTTGGTTTGATGTCGCGATGAACCACAAGGTTGCGATGCGCATAAGAGACTGCGGCACACACCTGACGAAACAATTCCAGCCGGCCCGTGATATTCAAATTGTTTTCATCGCAGTAGAGGTCAATAGGGCTCCCTTTCACATACTCCATGACAAAATAAGGAAGCCCGCTGGCGGTTGAAGCGCCTTCCAAAAGCCGTGCAATATTGGGATGATCAAAATTTGCGAGTATTTGCCTTTCGGTACGGAAGCGGCGAAGCACCTGTTCCGTATCCATTCCCCGTTTTATGAGCTTTATAGCAACCTGCTTTTTGTACTCCTGGTCAGCCCGCGCAGCCAAATAGACAGCGCCCATCCCTCCGCGCCCAATTTCTTTTAGAATTCTGTAGGGGCCGATTTGATCGTCTATTTTTAGAGGGTCCTCTTCCTCGGCCATCGCCTCAGCAGCATCGGCAAAAACGGGAGTTTCGATAAAATGTTCTGATTGAAGATGAGCATCAATTAGCGCTTGAACTTCGTTCCTTAGTGCCTCATCATCGGCACAGGCTTCAACAACAAATTGGCTTTTCTTTTCAGTCTCCAAATCCAACCAGGCCGCAAACACCTCATTGATCTTTTTCCAGCGTTCTTGGTCCATGTATTCCTTACTCTTTCCCCTTTATCCATCGGAACAACCATGCACGGGCGACTGCCCATTCGCGCTCCACCGTAGTATGTCCGTAGTTATAGCATGAACCGTGTGTATCTTGGCGCTTGGACAATCTTAACTTGAGTGGTCGTGGATAATTCGCCACTGATCCGCTTTCTTTTGCAGGATCAGTGTGAACCAGCCGGATGATCTCTTGCTGTTCTCTTCCACAGTCCAGCGTCCCCAGGCCCGGGCTAAGCCCGGAGCCAGCTCTTCCACCTGGAGCTGCGAAAAGGAGAGTTTTCCGAAATCAGCCTTCCCGGATTTGTATCTTTTTTCGTATCGTTCTTTGAGCTCTTTGGAACTGCGGATCTCAACAGTTGACAGAAAAACCAGATGATTCGTGTCGTCATAAGGGCGGATGAAACCGTCCAGATCGCCGCGGTTCCAGGCGTCATCCTGCTCCTTCAAAAGCTGACGAATTTCCACGTCAGCATCGCCGCCGTAGGAAACGCTCGAAACCAAGAGCAACAATACAAATAGAATTGCACGCATGAAAACCTCCTAAACAAAGTAGCGCGGGCGTCCCGCCTGCGAGGGCTGCGCAGACGAGACGATCCGCGCTACTTTGTCCTCACTGATTATAGGACTTTCGTTACATTCTGTTATTGTCTTGGAATGAAAGTACCAAGGCCATTCCTCCTAATCGTCGCGCTTTCTCTTTGCGTTTTGCAACGGGCAGCTGGCCAGCAGCCGAAACCGGTTACGGTCGACACGTTGATCGGCCTCGCCTCCATCGTTGATGTAAAAATCTCGCCCAAAGGGGACCAGGTTGCGTGCGTAGTATCCAAACCATCTCTGGAAAAGAATCAGCATGAGCCGTTCCTCTATGTTGTGCCGGTTAGCGGAGGTGAGCCCCGTAGACTTGCCGAAAAAGTGCGAATCTTTGGCATAAATCTTCCGTCCCCTAAATTGCGATGGTCGCCCGATGGTTCGCTTGTTTCGTTTCTTGGATTTACTGATGAGAGACCACAGGTATTTGCTCTGGATGCATCAGTCGGTCAAGCCCGTGCGCTGACCAATGCGCCGGAAGGTGTGTCAGGTTACGAGTGGTCGCCGGATGGCACGAACCTTGTGTATCTGACGCGCGACCCTATGTCAATAGAAGAGCAACGCCGGCGAAAGGATCAGTCATTCGTGATTCATGTGGATGAGCCGGAACGCGCCACGCGAATGTTTTTGCAACCGTTGGATGGTAAAGGGCGCCCGCTGACACCGCCAAGTCAATACGTGGAAAGCATGTCGTGGTCACCCGATGGCCGCGAGATCGCTTACGCGGCTGCGCCCACCACAGGATTCCTGGCTCAATACGCCACACGGATCTATTCCGTGAAGATTGAAGACGGTGCTACACAATCAATCGTCGATCGGTCCGGAATGAATAGCACACCGCGATACTCTCCCGATGGATCCAGGATCGCATTTATTTCTTCGAACGGCGAAGTCTCGCTGATGGCGCCGCGTGGCCTCTGCATCGCACAAGTGCGAGGTAAGCCGGAAATCCGAAGCTATGGTTTGGATGACGCGTGGGTAAGCGACGTGACATGGGCACCCGACAGCAAGTCTGTTTATCTCCTTACCACAGATGGCACTTACGGCAGAAAAGAACACATGTTCGAACAGCCCGTTGTGAGGGTTTGGACGGAGACCGGCAAATCCGAAGTTGTTGCCGGCGGAAAGACTGCGAACTATTCGCTCACCCTGACACGCGATGGCAAAACACTCGCCTATAAACGTATTGACCCGCGAACGATGGGAGATGTTTTTGTGCAGGATCTGGCCAATGGACGTGTCACAAAATTGACGGAAATCAATCCGCAACTGAACGATCTTGCGCTTGGTGATATGAAGGCAATCCTATGGCGCTCCTTCGACGGCATGGAAATCTGGGGATTGTTGATGACACCGCCGAACTACACCGCCGGCCGCCGCGTTCCGCTGCTTGTGTATTGCCACGGCGGCCCAAACGGAGGAGTAACCTATGGGCTCTTCCCGCAGTTCATGCACACAGTTCCTCAAGTGGATTACTATCCGGTGGAAGCAATGGCAAGCGCAGGCTTTGCGGTTTTCTTTCCGATGCCGCGCGGCGGTATCGGTTATGGTGAGGCGGGTCAACGGTCGATTGTCAATGATTGGGGCGGCGCCGACTTCAAAGACATCATGAGCGGCGTTGACTATCTGATTGACAAGGGAATTGCAGATCCAGAGCGTCTAGGTGTGATGGGTGCATCTTACGGTGGATTCATGACTCCATGGATCTTAACGCAAACAACAAGATTCAAGGCTGCCTCTTCCGGTGCCAGCATCACCGATCTCAAGGATATGTACTTCCTTGCGGATGGCGGGGAGGTAATGGCGGAGTATTTCAAACGACCCTGGGAAGCTCCCGAATCCTACGTCTCGCACTCACCGCTGACCTTTGCCGATCGCGTAACGACTCCGCTGCTCATTCAGCATGGCGAACGCGATCTGCGTGTGCCGATTGCTAACGCGTGGAAGTTCTATCGCGCATTGAAGCAGCACGGAAAGATCGTGGAATTCGATATTCACCCAAACAGCAGCCACGTTTTCTACCAACCCATGCAGGAGCGGGAAGCCATGCAACGTAACCTCGATTGGTTTCTGAAGTGGATTCGTGTCGATTAATTTTTAATCTTGGCGGCCTGGCGGCTTGGCGGTTATTAATTTGAGACTATTTACATTGATGGTGAATACACTGTGGTCTTCTTCGACAGTTCCTTCGATCAGATACGGACCGCGGCTCGTGAACAGATGTCCGAAGCGGTCGTAAGCGCGCGGGAAGAACGTTGCTTCGAATAAGCATTCAGTGTCTTCAAAGCTGACAAACATCATCCGTTCTCCTTTTTTCGTGGATGCAGGTTTCGCGGTCACATGCCAACCGATCACGCGGACGCGTTGTCCTTTGTATTCTGAGAGCAATTTTGCAGGAACGTATCCTTTCACATGTTTCCATGGCTTATAAAGATGCAAAGGATGTTTGGTCACGCCGATATCCATCAGTTCCATCTCCCATCGCAGCTTTTCATCGTCCGTGTAATCGCGCAACCGCGGAAGTCGCGGAAGATGAAGAATCGATGCTCCAATCAAATCGCTTTGTTTCCGTTGAGAAACGGCGGACGAAAAAATTGCTTTCATCAACCAGAGCAGTTGCGGACGGTTCATTCCAAAGGAATCGCAAGCCCCGCATTTGATCAGCGTTTCCAGCTCACCATCATTAAACTCGGTTCGCAGAAGGAAGTCGGCAAAATTTTCGAAAGGCCTGCGCGCTCGCTCTTCGAGAAAACTTTCCAGATGCCGTGTCGCAATATTTTTGATTTGCATCAGTCCCACACGAATTCCGCAAGGCCCATCGGCTGTGTAACAAAGTTCTCCTTTCAACACATCGGGAAGCCGCAAACGGAGTCGCATGCGGCGTGCTTCTTCTATATAAGCCATCGTTGAATAAAAACCGCCCTGATTGGAAAGCACAGCCGCCATGAATTCCGCCGGATGGTACGCTCGCAAATAAGCCACCTGAAAGGACAACTGCGCGTAAGAAGCGCTGTGCGCTTTGCAGAATGCATAAGAAGCAAAAGTGGAGATCTGGCGCCAGATTTCTGTAGCAATCTCGTTTTGCACATCTCGCTCCATCGCCTTTTCAATGAATTGTTTTTCCAGATCGTCCATCGCACGGCTGGAACGCTCTTTGCCGCTCATCGCGCGGCGGAGCTGATCCGCTTCTTCCATGCTCATGCCCCCAACTTCATGAGCCACACGCATCACATCTTCCTGATAGATCATGACGCCGCAAGTTTCCTTCAAAAACATTTCCATTTTGGGATGCAAATATTCCACGAGTTCTTCGCCTGTTTTTCGGCGGATGTATTGTTGCATCATGCCGCTTTCGGCGACTCCCGGCCGAATCACGGAGCTTGCTGCCGTCAGATCTTCAAATGAAGTGACTTTCAACTTTTGAAGGAGTCCGCGCATCGAAGGGGATTCGATGTAAAAACAACCCATCGTATCCGCTGTGCGGATCTTCTCTTTCACTGCTTCGTCTTCGTAAAGCGATTCGTGATTGTGAATTGAATCCAGCGAAGTTCCTTTTGCCCGCAGAGAGGCAATCACATCATCCAGCACAGAAAGAGAACGTTGCGCGAGCAAATCGATTTTTACCAGACCGATATCTTCCACACCGTACATATCGTATTGCGTGACAACGAGTCCTTTGGTGGACCGCTCCAGCGGAATCATCTGCGTGATTGGATACGGCGCAATCACGATTCCGCCGGCATGGATCGACAGATGGCGCGGGAATCCATTGATGTGAGCGGCAAGTTTGAGAATCAGTGGAAAGGGTTCCTGTTCCAGAGGCAGATCGCGGGTTTCGGGAAACTGGTTTTTGTCTTCCAGGACCGCCTGTGCATCGGCGCCCCAGGGAATTCGAGAAGAAACCGCGGTGATTTCATCGTCCGGAAGTCCCAATGCTTTTCCGATTTCGCGCACGGCAAGACGCGCGGTGAAAGTCACATAAGAGCAAATCATCGCGACTCGATCGTGGCCGTAACGCTCATAAACATAAGCCAAAATTTCATCGCGCACTTTCCAGCCAAAATCGAGATCGATGTCGGGTGGAGATTTCCTTCCGGCATTCAAGAAGCGTTCGAAATAAAGGTCGTACCGGATCGGATCGACATTTGTGATATCCAGCGCGTAGGAAACAATGCTGCATGCGACCGATCCACGTCCCACCCAGCTGATCCTTTTCTCTTTTGCGTAACGAAGCACATCCCACACAGCCAGGAAATAATCCACAAAGCCAAGATCGCGAATCACTTTCATTTCGTGATTTAAACGCTCCCGTGGAGCGCCGCTGAAAGCTGATCCATAGCGGCGCTCCAACCCTTCGCGGCACAGACGCTCAAAAAATCTCCAGGAGGACTCTCCGGTGGGAACAGAAAATTCCGGAAATGCCGTTTTGCCGATTTCCAGATCGACTGAACATTGCTCTGCGATTATTGCCGTATTGTGAATGGCCTCCGGAATGTCCTGAAACAGTTCTTCCATTTCCTGTTCTGTTTTTAACCGGCTGTCAGCGGAAGCCAGAGGGAGCCGCGCATGAATGTGCGATTGCTTTTGAATGGCAGTGAACACGCGATGAAGGAAGAAATCATTGGAGTGCAGGAAGTGAACATCATTGGTTGCTACGACACCGATTCGCAAAAAAGAAGCAAGCTCCCGCAACCGCCGGATTGTTTTTGCGTTTCCTTCTTCCTGATTGCGCACCAGCTCCGCGTACAGGTGATTGTGATCCCAGCAAACAGCAAGATCCGTTAATAACGTTTCATCTTGCGAGATCACAAAAATTTGCGGATCGGAAGTGTACGCAATTTTTTGCAGATCTTTTCGCAGTGAAAATTTTTCGACCAGGTGGCGCGCAGTAATAATTTCCGATATCTGGCTGAATCCTTTTTTGTTTTTTGCAAGAAGAACGGCTTCCCCATCTTGGGATCGAAGACAACAGCCGAGAATCGGCTTGACTCCGATCTGTTTTGCAAATTGATAAAACTGGATCGCGCCGTAAAACGCGTTTGTATCGGTGAGAGCAATCATCGGCATTTGCAAATCTTCCAGCCGGAACAATAACTGAGGCACGCTGAAAGTGCCTTCCAATAACGAAAACGCGCTATGCAAATGCAAATGCACGAACATGGTTCCGTGACCCCGTGTGTATTGTAGGCGAAGAAAAAGCGAAAATCAAATATGATAACGTAACTGTCTATTGACATAATGTATTCTATACATTACATTATGTAACGTATGGAATACATCAAGGAGGGTGAAATGGAGACTCAAAAAAGACGATTACCTGGAGTACTTTATGCGACCGGTGCAACAGTTTTACTGTGGGGAGCGCACCTGTACGCGCGTGAGTTTATGAAACTGGACCCGGGAGATACACTCCGGCTGATAATAACGTCAGCGCTGGTGCTGGCGTTTCTTTGGCTGGTAGTCGAACAAGTTCGGCTGTCGCGTCATCTGGATGAATTTCATCGCCAGGTGCAATATCTGGCGCTGGGAATCGCTTTTCCGGTGGCGCTGGTGCTCACATTTGCGATCGGATTTTTTCGCGCGGAAGGTTTGTTTGCAGGCGCCGACTCGCGCGATCTATTCATGGTTTTGATTCTGAGTTACGCGGCCGGTTGGACGATTGCCTGGAGGCGATACGCATGAAAAACCGGCTGCGAGTGCTGCGGGCAGAGCGGGAGTGGACGCAAGAAGAGCTTGCAAACGAACTGGGAATCACGCGCCAGGCTGTCATTTCCATCGAAAAAGAAAAATATGATCCAAGCCTTGTTCTGGCTTTTCGCATTTCAAAGGTATTTGGTCAACCACTGGAAGCGATTTTTTTCCCTGATGAAGATCTGTAAACAAATAACCGCCAAGACGCCAAGTAAAGGAAAAGAATATTAACAAAGTAGCGCGGACGTCCCGTCTGCGCAAATGCAGGCGAGACGCCCGCACTACTTCGCTTACATTGCAACTGCTCAATCACGGAACTAGTTTTCAGGCAGGAGTTACGTATGAGAATTGCTTCAATGGTTTTCGTTTTGATGGCCGTTTGCTCCTTTGCTTCCGCTCAGGAATGGGCCGGCACTTACACGACGACAATCAGTCCGGCGGATGTTCCTCCAGAGATGGCGGCTGCCGCAGGGAGCTGGGAATTGATTCTGGGTGAGGAAGGGCAATTTACTAGCACGCAAAATGGAGAGGTCGTAGTGCGCGGCACTTACGCGGTCTCCGGTGACCAGATGGCCTTCAGCGATGCGGAAGGAAAGATGGCCTGCGCCAAAGAACAAGCTTCTGGAAGCTACAAACCCGCTCTGGATGGCGGAACACTTTCCTTTACACTTGTTGATGATCAGTGCGCAGGAAGGAGAATAGTTCTCACAAGTCACGCACTCACAAAGAAAAAGACAGCAGATTGACTTTCGCTTTTTCTTCGCCTATGCTTCTTATGTGAGAATCAACCGGCGGCCTGAAGTCCTCGCCGGACGGACCATGCGCGTAAGAAGTCCTTTTGGAACCGTCTACGTTACTTTGAATGAAAACGGAGACGGTTCTCCTTTTGAACTTTTTGTAAATACCGGAAAGTGCGGATCCGATCTTGCTGCCGATGCGGAAGCAATTGGAAGACTCTGTTCACTTCTTCTCTGTCTGCCATCACCCGTTTCTGAAGTGGAGCGAATTCAATGGATCGTTGAAAATCTCAGCGGGATCGGCGGCAGCAAAAATCCCGCAAGCGATGAACGCCCCGTCCGCAGCGTCCCGGATGCATTGGCCCTCGCATTGTCGCAGTATCTGCTAGCGAAGAAATTTGTAACGCCGGCTTCCAGCCGGCAGGATTAGTTTGTATCGCCAGCGAGACTGTCCGAAAACTCCGGCGGTCCGCGAAACGTAGCGAAAATCGGAGGGGTTCAACCCCTAAGAATTGTTTTTGAGCGTTTATAGAGCAAATGGTGAG
>JAKEFK010000313.1 GCA_022616075.1 bacterium | reverse complement strand
CCGGGAAGCCTTGGGAGCTCATTGATTCCACAAAATGCACGCGGTTTCCCAGCGCGACTATGGTAGAAAATTAAAGTTGAAGCAAAACAATTTTCGCTAACCGCGCCATAAGGTTCCGTTAGTTTCTTTCCTCAACGAGCCCCCGCACTAATCGCGAAACAGGTAGAGCTTGTATTCCCGGGTGATCCGTCCCGGCAGCGCCCTTCCGCGTCGCTACTTGACGTCTGTATACTCACTAGACATTGCCAACCATTGCACTTCCATATCACCCTCCTCATATTCCGCACTTTCGGCAACGAACTGTTTTACGTAAGGTTTTTCGAAATGCTCGCGAAGTGCGTCTATGTCTCGCCATACTTCATAAATAACGAAAAGATCCTGATCAAAGATCCCGGTGAATATGAAACTGCAGCACCTCCGGCTCGGTTCTGGTTTTTCGGAGATCAGAAATCATTCGTTTTTCCAACGCATCGGCTTGACCTTGCTTCCCCGGTGCCTGGCAATGACACAATATGGGCCGGTTTCTCCTGGCGACGGTTCCGGCAGCTTTGGTAAAACGATTAGCATATAGCACTTCTCCAATCAACTAGCTTTACGTCCTTAACATCGAGAGCAATCCTTTGGTCTCGCTGTACTAATGCAAAATATAAATACGCTATGGGCTCCACAACTTCCAACATCGGAGACCGTCAGGTGCCGACTGGGAGGTTCTATCGTGGTTTAATGTTTTGATTCAAGTGAAATACATTTTCCGGATCATACTTTGTTTTAATCTGTACGAGCCGATCGTAATTCGCGCGATACGCGGAAGCAACGCGGTCACGTTCCTCTTCTGTCATGAAGTTGATATAGGCGCCCTTAGATGCATACGGAGCAACCGCTTGAAAGAACTCGCGCGCCCAGCCAATACAAAATTTGTCGTCTGCAGCGTTGTCCCACCTGCCGTGAACATTGAGCACAAATTTTGTGTCTCGATTTCCGTATGCCATGGCATCCGGCGGAACGCTGTTGGCCGCGCCAGAGAGGAGTGCAAGAAAGATCTCACATTGCGGCGAAGTTAGCTGACTTGCGTATTCGATCATCATATCGATAACGTTGTCGTTGATTTCTATAAAATTATGGGATTTCCAATAATTTCTTGCGCCTGCAGTGAGCAATGGATCAAAAGATTGCTGCCACAGTACGTAAGGCATTGGTCCCGCATGCATGCCCAAAACCTTCCCAAAGCTGCGGAGCGGCGAGATTCGTTTCTCGCCTGTGGCGACATCGCCGGCGTAAAAACAGCCAGAAGACAACATCTTTGCCGTGAACATCCTCAGGGAGAAATGGTAAAGGAGGAGCCTTGCGCATGATGATCCAAACATTCAGATCTTCAGGTGCTGATAAAATGAATTTACGATAATGATCGAGTACTTGTCTTGCCTCTTGCAGTGGAAAAACAATCAGACCGGCAAAAATTTCCGGGCCGACCGGGTGAAGTTTGAATTCGAACTGTGTAACAACCCCAAAATTTCCACCTCCGCCTCGAATCGCCCAGAACAGGTCCGTGTTTTCGGTCTCACTCGCCTTTTTCTGACTCCCATCTGCGACGATTACATCAGCGGAGATCAGATTGTCCACAGACATTCCATACTTTCGAGTTAACCAGCCGAAACCACCACCAAGCGTTAAACCAGCAATTCCTGTAGTCGAATTGATTCCTAGCGGCGTAGCTAAGCCATGTGATTGTACAGCGGAATCGAAATCGTGAAGGGTTGCGCCTGCCTCAACATAAGCGCGTTTCTTTTCCGCTTCAACGCGAACATTCTTCATCGTAGAAAGATCGATCATCAGGCCATTGTCACATACGGCATTTCCTGCAATGTTGTGTCCTGCACCGCGAATGGATAATTCAAGTCTGTTTTCACGGGCATACGCTATCGAATGCACAATATCGGAGGATTCTGCGCAGCGAACGATCACTGCGGGGTAGCGATCGATCATTGCATTCCAGATCTTGCGCACTTCATCGTAATTCGGGTCCTCGGGAAGCACTAATTGCCCCTTTAGTTGGTTTCTAAGGCTGTGTGCATTATGTCGAATCATTTTTTTCTCCTAAAAACAAACACAGATCGTGCCAAAACCCGCACGCGGCTCGCTCCGGGTCAGGTATGGAGCAGGCCGCGGGCGGAAAGAACCTGGACGCGATGGACTTAGTCGCTGACGTCGAACATGACGCCAGTGAAGAGCAGCGCTCCGGATACGCCGTCACGATCGAAAGACCTGATCGCAACTACGGGGTCAGCGAAGTAGATTCGCAGTGCGTTTAACTGAGCCACCTTGCATGGGTTACCAACGCCGGCACCAACGGCACCGCAAGACGTTTCACCGGTTACTGCGTTTGCTGGAGCGCCAGTCGTGAAGAGACCGAAGGCCTTGGTGACGTCCATCCCCTTGAGCTTGAATTTCGCGCTGCCGAACAAGTCCGTAGTGAAGTCGCCGATCCAGGTTGACGGAACCCGGTTCGCTGTCGCAGTCACGGACAAGAATACGTTGAACCTAAGGTTGGGAGGCGCGTTGTTCACCGTGATTGTCAACTGTTTTCCTTGAATCTTGAGGTCCCCGGTGGCGCCGGCACCATCACCTGTGCCGATGAGCGGGATCACCATCTGTGACTTTGCTTCTGCTGCGCTGGCGTGGCTAACGAACATTGACATTGCCAATAACGCTAGTGCAACAACTCTGATCACTACACATGCGTACACAAAACGATTTTTATCTTTCATGTTCTAATCTCTCCTTTTTTTCTTGCAACCGGCCTGGAGCAATCGGCATGCCAGGTAAACGCTTTGAAAATGTTGGGACACCCAAATCTCAGCGTGCGCCATCTCCGGGAGAATTTTCCAGCTGTGGTGAAAATGGCGCAAAAATGGTGAGGGCGTATTTTCTGCGCTTGTGCAGCTCACGAAAATTCGTGATGCTACTAGATATCGTATGACCCCTTCGCGAGAATTCGTGAATTCAGTACGGCCGCTTTATTTGGAGAGCCTTCATTCGTGAGGAAAGTGTGGTTGATGGGAGTCCAAGAAGCTTTGCTGCGCCATTTTTTCCCGAAACGCGCCAATCGGATCGAGTTAGCGCTCTAACGATATTTTGTCGTTCCAGATTTTCTATTTGAGCGGTGTCGAGGATTTCATCTAATTCAGTAGAAACTATGTGTTGTTCGGAAATGTCATCTTTGGGTTGAGGCAGGCAATCCTCCAGATTGATTTGTCCGTTATGGGAGATAATTACCGCCCGTTCTATGATGTTTTGGAGTTCACGTACATTGCCGGGCCATGCGTAGGCTTTCAGCCTGCGTTTGCAATGAGGAGTGAGTGGATTGATTTGTTTATCCATTTTATGCGCCGCGACTTTTGCGAAGTGTTGCGCAAGTAGAAAGACATCTTCGCCCCGTTCTCTGAGCGGCGGCATTTCGATTGGGAAACGTTCAAACGATAATAGAGATCTTCGCGGAATTTTCCCTTATCAATCGCCTCAGTAAGATTGCGATTCGTTGCTGCAATGATTCGAACATCCACTTTTTGAGTAGTTGCACTTCCTACCGGCTCAAACTCACCTTCCTGAAGAACACGGAGAAGTTTCGATTGAAGATCGACCGGTATTTCGCCTACTTCATCTAGAAACATGGTCCCGCCGTTTGCGAGAGCAAATCTTCCCGTGCGCTTTCCAGTCGCGCCGGTGAATGCGCCTTTTTCGTGTCCAAAAAATTCACTCTCAATCAGCGATTCGGGAATCGCGGGACAATTCACTTTGATTAGCGGTGCTTCCTTACGGCGACTGGCAGCATGAATGGCACGAGCGATGACTTCTTTTCCTGTCCCCGTCTCGCCTGTAATCAGAACACAAGCATTACTGTTTGCAACTTGCTGAACTTGTTGTAAAACTTTGAGCCACGCTTTGTTGTTTCCGATTAAATCTTTAGAGCCTTCAAAGGAACTGAGCTCTTCGAGCAAATATTCTTTTTGTGAAGTAAGTGCTGCAATTTGGCGTTCAGCCTCGATCTGATCACGAATATCCCGCAAGATGATCGTAAAGAAGCTTTTTCCGTCAAGAAGATAGCGAGATAAGCTCCCTTCAGTCATAAAGTCCTGGTCTTGGTTAGCCAGGATTTGAAAACCGCCTGGTACCCAGAAATAATTTTCACGGACCTGACTTTTACGCAGATCTTCTGTCAAGCGGATTAACTTATTGCCGCTTGGTTCCGTCAGCAGAGAAGTGATGGGACGCCCAATCAATTGTGAACCTGATTTCCGAAATATTTTTTCTGCAGAAGGGTTTACATGAATGATCTTGAGATTCTCATCCAATTCAAGAATTGCATCCATCGCAGTGTTAATGAGCAACGATAGTTTTGTTTCTCTATCTCGAATCTGGCTTTCGGCTTGAATACGCTGTAATTCCGCTGCGGCTCGGGCTGCAAAAATAAGAAAAAGATTTAAAGTGCGCGGTTCCTTCGGCATGGGCTTTGTATCCAGGACGGCAAGATGGCCAAGGATACGTAATTCCTTATCCATCAAAGGAATGCCGAGATAACTTACGGCCCGAAAGGGTTCCACATAGGGATCGTTGGGAAAGAGGCTCGCGATGTCATCACCGACGTGGTATAACTCACGATTCTGAATGGTCGTCTCGCAGGGAGTGTCAGCAATTTCGTAGGTGAAATTGGGAAGACAATCTGTTTCGAACCAAAAAGCCAACGCAGTCAATGTGCGTTGTTTTTTGTTGTATTCTGTAACCCATGCTCCAGCAGTCCCTAGCACTTCACACAACCGGGTGACTAAGGCACGGAAAAAGTCCTGCCCCGTTTCCTGAACGGTGCCTTCCAGAATCAGACGTATTGCCGCATCATCCGCAAGATCTCCGCGAAAAATAACCGTATCAGCGCAGCGCTTCATAGCAGCCTCTGGTTTGTGCTCTCATTCTAACTGACCCAATAGGATTTTAATCTAAACGGTTGTTCTGTTATTCAATAAAATTTTTTATTTCAAAGCTGCAATAGTCGCCTTAACGGATTGGCGCATCTCCTTTTTACTCAAAACCTTCGCCAGACTCAGCAATCCAGTCGAATATCCCACAAGAACCTTCGCACGTTCACGCGTATCTGCATCTTTGGGTATTTCACCCAACGCTTTTGCCCGTAAGAGTGCCGCGTGAAAATCTCTTTCCACTCTCTTAAGGTATTTATCCAGAATTGCGGTTGTCCGTTTATCCTTCTTCGCTCCAAGCTCTGCAATCGTATTACATAGCAGACAGCCATTGGATGATCGACCGCTCTTTATTCGTAAAACCAATTCCATTAGCGTAGTTTCGATGGCTTGAATGCCCTGGTCTGAATCCCTGAGTCTGCTATAAAAAGGAACGGCCACTTTCTCATAGTACGCTTGGAGCGCTTGCACAAACAGTTCATGTTTGCTCTGAAACGTCTGGTAAAGTGAGAATCGATTGATTCCCATCGTAGCGACGAGATCCTGCATAGATGTGGCTTCAAAACCTTTATCGCGAAAGACCATCATCGCCTTATTCAATACTTCTTCTCGATCGAATTCTTTGTTCCGCGGCATTGGTTCTGTCGACTTTGCTGATTATAAACGATCGTTCTGAATTGTCAAACGTTCTTACTCAAACCAACTTCTGATAATCTATCTCTGTCCTCTTCCAGGACTTCGGATAGAAACTTATACATTCGGCATAAAGAGAGCATCCATGAGCAGACACATCGATTCCACAGAACAACTTGTGACAGAAATAGTCGTCAGAGACATTAAGCGTTCTACGCATTTCTATCGTCTGCTGGGGTTTGAGCTTCTTCGTGATGGGGGCGACTTTGTGGAGCTCACTTGGGAAGATCACCGTCTCTTTCTCGCGGAGATCTCAGCCTTCGGCGAAATTGATCATTCAGGTTTGCCGCTCCCTCCAACGTTTCCTGCCGCTAACGTAAGAGTGATGGTTCCTAACGTTGATCACTACTGGAACCTGGCGAAGGAAATCGGTGCGAAGGTCATCGTTCCAATTGCCAATCGGTATTACGGTCTTCGTGATTTCACAATTGCAGATCCAGATGGCTTTGGCGTTCGGTTTGCGACTGCACTGCACGAGCGATAGCCACGCGTTTTCTTGGATTCTCGGCTGCAAGAAGTATTGGAAGATTTCCTTGATATAAAGCCGCCCGGCTATCATCGTTTTGCTGGGGGAAGCAGTGCAAAGCGGGCCGCCTTTGCTCGGCGCACTGCGGCGCGCTTATCTCCGGCGTTCGGCCGCTTGAATCCACAGGTTTGCAAATAATGACTATCAGTGCTTGAAAAGAATTTCTAAATTAACGAACATAATGATGAATATGCTCGATCCGGTTGAATCCTTGATTCTTGATCTTCTAGAGTGGATCGGTTCACATTCGCGCCCATATTCGGAGGTGATGGAAGCCTGGCGGACCTCATGCCCACGCCTACCTGTCTGGGAAGAAGCTAATAGCCGAGGTTTCATCAACTATGAACACCGGGAAAGTGTTGGGAGCATCGTTTCTGTGTCTCCATTGGGGCGGGCTTTTCTTTCAGAACGGCGGCCACGTTCAGCTCTTTTACTGCAAGAGTCACCAGTCGCAACGGTCCGGGCATGGATCCGAACTGCACAAGTCCCCATTTGTGCACACCGACCCAATGGGTCAAAAGGTTGGACTAAAGGTGATTCGATACCTTGAATAATCACCGCACTCACACCTGCGATGGCGAGATTTCGAATGTTGTGCTCAATTTTTGGTTCGGTGCTGCGCCGTAGAGGACGGCGATTTTCAATCCAGATTAATACGACAAGTGTTCCGAGGCTTAACGCTAAGCGCACAAATGATTTCAAGATAAAAGGATAATAGCAGTGCAAAAAACTCAGAGAGACAAATCCACAAATCAAAGTCCTGTTCATGTCCGGATACACAAAAGATAACATCCGCGATAATCTTGGACTCGACAACGTCCCTTTTCTTGTCAAGCCAATTTCGGCAGATGACCTGCTCAATAAAATACCGCAGCTTCTGGACAACTGACGCAGTCTTACTTGCCAGCTTGCTCAAGAATTTTGAGATGTTCTGCCGCGCCTTTGTTCTCGGGGTCTATCTCAAGCGAACGCTTAAGATTCACGATAGCCAGGTTCTTGTCGCCAATGGCCTCGTATCCCATCGCCAGATGGTAGTAGGCGTTGCTGCTGTTCGGATAAATACTCAGATTTAATTTGAATATCTCAATTGCCTGTTTCTTTTGCCCGCGTTGCAGCGCATATTTCGCGAGCTCAATAACTTTCGCTTCCCCCACGTCGAATCTTGGGAAACTCTTGCGTACATTATTCACAAGTTTGAACGCTTCTTCAGAATTCAGCTTCATCAAATCGGGCTGGATTGCTCTGATCGTAGCAGGAACGTCACATAACAAACCGGCAATATCATAGGCAACGCGAATGCCGCCATCATCGCCGGCGTTGCATATCGCAATGACGGTGATATGGTCATCCGGGAGTCTTTGCAGTGACGACGAGAATGCGGTAATTCCGCCGTCATGATACATTCTGGGATGAGTCCCTAGTTTGTTAATCCACCATCCATAACCATAATCACGTTTGCCTGGTGTGAATATTTCCTTGATAGTCTCCTGTTTCAGTATCTTTTCTGTTGAGAATGACTGCTCCCACTTCAATAAGTCCTCAACCGTTGAGTACAACCCGCCTATCGAGAAAAGAATTTGCATATTTTGGTATTCTGAGTTGTAAAGGATGCCGCTTTCCCCTACGTAGTAGCTTGATGCGCGGTTTTTTACAACGGCATCATGATCATCAAATTCAGTATCTTTCATACCAAGCTGGTAAAAAATATTTTCGCGCAAATATTCTGCATAGGTTTTACCGGAGGCTCGTTCGATAATTAACCCCAGCAAATAATAGCCGGAATTGTTGTATTGAAATTGTTCCCCCGGTACGGATTCAAGTGGCTTATCACGAAATGTATTCAGAATTTCTGCATGAGAGTGAGGAAGCAGGAGGAATGCCCCGGATGCTTCGGTAAGGCTCGTAAAATTTACGAGCCCTGAAGTGTGGTTTAAAAGATGCCTAATCGTAATCGGCTGCCAGGCTGTCGGACAACTTTCGATATACGGGCAATGGAATCATCGATGTTCAGTTTTTTACGTTCTTGCAATTGCAGAATGGATGCTGCCGTGAATTGTTTGCTGACTGAGCCGATCCTAAATTTCGTATTCGGATTGTTCGGCACATTCAATTCATAGTTTGCCATTCCGTAACCTTTGCTGATGATAGGTTTTCCATCCCGCGCTACTAAGACTGCACCGCTGAAATGATCAAACTGAACAGCATTGGCCATATATTCGCTGACCATGGAAACTATTTGCGCGTCGCTTCGGATTTGTAGATTCTGGGTATTGGTCTCGATAGCAATTGCCGCAAAACACAGGATTGCCAGGGTAACTCGCACAGTCATTTTCTCGATTCTTCGTTTCATGTCCTCCATATGACTTAATGAATCTTGAGAAGGTTGCGACCATCGCACACACCATCGCGGTAGGTGGGCGGCATTTTCGTTGTCAGCAGTGTTCATCAACGCTCACCTGAACGTTGAGTTTTCAGTGATTCAGACGACAGCTTTTTCAAGAAAAATAGGAAAGTGTTCGCATTAGAAGAGACTGTTTTGAAGGTGAGACTATGGCAAAAAATTCAAAGAGCGCCCGGATAAAAGTTTCTTTGATTAATCCAGACAGGATCTGAGCAAGGATCTCGTAGCGATTGTAAAAGAGACCTGAGTCGTTTCATCCGTCGCGGACGCGACAGACGCGCGCACAGAGTAGACACCGGGGCCGGGAAGTTTTTCGTCCTACTGTGATTTTAATCAAAATATTTCCGCATTTTTAACCATAAGACTTCCACCTTCTCGACGAGAGGCTGTTAACCATAAAATTTCCATTGCCTCCCAAAATTAACCAAAAGATTTCCATTACATGAGTGTTAGTGTCTCGTTGAGCTTTTCAAAGTAGGACGTCATTTAAAACGAACTGGATGAAGCCGCTGCGGATGAAATCGGTCAACTGGTGGAAAAGCTGGATGAAGACGATGATGTCCAGGCTGTGTTCCATAACATGCGATAAGCCACTTTAAGCAGTTTTCACGCGTCCAGATTGGCTTGTTGATGAGGGTTGCTCATCTAAGGGGGCAGGGTGTCGTACTACTCTTTCCAGATTGGATTTCAACTCGCTCACGGAAGGGAATCGGGAAAGCGGATTCTTTTCGAGCGCTCGTAGTATTACACTTTCGAT
>JAKEFK010000312.1 GCA_022616075.1 bacterium | reverse complement strand
GAGGAACGGCGCTCCATGAATTTTCAAACAAATCGGCCTGCTTTATCAAGCAAAGTAGTCGACTATCCCTCAACTTAATCTTTCCAGAATTTCCATCTCTTGTTAATTCGGCTGCGGCCGATAATAAAAGGATTGAGTCTGAGAAGGTTCAGGCACTGAGGACATGAAACGAAATAGTCTGGCGTTTCGGCCGGATAACGCTGAATGAATCTTACACCGCACCATTCGCATCTGGCTGTAAGATTTGCGCTCCACTCGGATTTATCAAAGTCAAATAAGTATCCACAGGTAACAATGGGCGCCTGAACTTCGAGTCCCATGATACGCAGAATGTAAATCAGGCCTCCTTTGTCGCCTATGGCAATCAATCTTCCTCCTTTTCCAGTAGAGACGGCATATACGGGTGCCTCTGTATAAAACCGGCTCACTTCAACACCGTTTTGAACGTTCCAAATTCTAACTGTGGAGTCTTCAGAGCCGGAAACAATGAAACGGCCATCGGGGGAGAATGCACATGCCTTCACACAGGCCGTATGGCCTTCCAGTGTGAATAATTGCTTACCTGAAATCGGATCCCATAGTTTGAGCGTCCCCTCTGATGATCCAGAAAGTAGTTTGCTGCCATCCGGAGAATAGGCGGTTATTTCCACCCATGAACTGTGACCGAGCAGCGTCTTTACAGCTTTTCCATTCGAAGGATTCCAAATCCTCAAAGTATGGTCGCTCGATGCCGAGGCTATCCAGTTTCCATCCGGAGAATACGCGCAATCGTTGATGCTATCCTCATGTCCGGAAAGTTTGCTAACTTGTGCCTTCTTTTGCAGATTCCAAATTCTGAGCGTCTTATCTGCGAGCCTGCATAAGATCCAAAACCCATCAGGCGAGAACCGGCAATCCTCTACTGGCGAATCATGAATCAGCGAAACGATTTCGAGTCCAGTATGTGAATCCCAGATCTTTACAGCTCCATCGTTTGATGCGGTTGCAAAACGAAGACCGTCGGGCGATAGCTTGCACGTATTTACCTGACCTCTATGGCCTACCAGAAATGCGGGCCTGTTGTCAGTGATTTCAACCTGATTTTGCAAATCCCAGAATTTTGGCCAGATATCCGGATACACAGCTACGGACAGGAGCTTTGAATTATCAATCGAAAAGGCGCACTTCTCCGGAATTCGACCAATCGGTACCCAATGAACCCGAGCAGTAGCAGCCTGTTTTCCACCGGAATCGGCGGGTATTTCCAGAACTCGGCGGGCCTCTTCGGAATCATCAAACCAAATTCTCACAAAAGGTAAACCGCCTGGTCCGGAGTCTAATCGCGTACGGAAATACTTGTGCCCGTTAAATGAAGCGACTTCCTTTCCGTTTTCTGCATTCCATAATTTGATCGTGCGATCCTCCGATGCAGAAGCAATCAACTTTCCATCAGGAGAAAAAGAGCAGGAAACGATCCAACTTTCATGCTTGGTCGGATGAACGGCTGACTCATCGATGAATGCATTCCATAATTTAAGGGTATGATCTTCCGACCCCGACAGGATCTGTAGACCATCCGGTGAAAACGCGCATGTATGTACTGGCCCCCCGTGCCCTCTGAAAGTTGTTATTTCGGTGTTGTCTTGAACATCCCAGAGCTTCAGTGTCCAATCATCGGATCCCGTAACAAGCATCGCTCCATCTGGAGAAAACGCGCAAGCGCGTACAACTTTTTCGTGGCCCTCTAGATTTGCAAGAGTCTTCTGGTCGGTGACATTCCAGATTCTTACAATGCCGTTCCATGAGCCTGTCGCGATGCGCTTCCCATCAGGAGTAAAGGTACAGGCCCATACATAATGATCATGCGGTAGGACTGCAATGGACTCTCCCGATCTCAAATCCCATACTCGCACATCTTTTTGTAACGCCGCTGCAATCCATCGCCCATCCGGAGAAACGGCAGCGGCATGTATTTCCATACTATATCCTGAAGCGATTGTGCGGATCTCTTTTCCGCTTTCTGCATCCCAAACTTTTAACTCACCCTCCCTTGTATCCGCCGCACTCGAAACGATCTGTCGCCCATCGGGAGTATAAAAGCATGACGTAATGCTTTCCTTCGGCCCCTCTAGAATGTGAATCAGACTGCCTGTTTCTGCATTCCAGATTCTCAGCTTATCTTGTTCCAGGCCCCCGCAACCGGATACAATCCGGCGGCCATCCGGTGAAAAAGCGCAGGCGTATACTGGCCGGGGATTGGAGGACTCCTGCGGTACGTCTGACCATACCGGACGATAAGTTCCCTTGCAAATTACTCGAACACTAAGCATCTCTCGCCCCGTTTCCCGGTCCCAAATCTTGAGTGAACAGTCTGATGAGGCGGAGAGAATCCGCCGGTTGTCTCGGGAAAACGCGCAAGCTCGGACATCGCTCCTGTGTCCGGCTAAAGTCATGAGGCATATGTCGGAGTGTTTCGGCTTGTTTAGCCACTCCATCCAAACGATGTTTTTTGTTCTCGACTCAGGCAATGATTGTGCAGCGGCCCGAACTACCGATCCGGTTTTCTGATTTACTGACTGCTGAAACGTCAGCGCAGAATCACGAAAAAGGATATGAGCCTGGCGTCGAACAAAATCCGCAAATTCATGAAGATTTGCCGGAAATTCAATGATTTGTGCTTGATGATCTTCGCTGGGCTGCCGAATGTGATTGGTAGGCTGCCATTCGGCATCCAACTCAAAAGAGTTCATCTGCAGTTGGCCACGGCACGCCGGACAAAGCATCTTTTTGCCCAAGTCTGAGCCACTGATTCGACTCCACGCAAGACAGCGCGGGCATTCAACCCCGATCTGTTGTTGATGTCGCCATGCAGTAACAACCAATGGACCGAACTGAGTGTTTCCGGCGTTGATCCGCGTGTAATCTCGCAACAGGTCATAGCCGAGCCCCGCTGTGCATTTTGCTTCGATAAAGTCCGGATCGCACAAGACATCTTCCAGTCTGCTCCATTTTTGCGCATACGTGAGATGATACGGCAATTCTGCAACTTTTCGTTTGGTAGGATATCCCGGCTTCTCTGGCAGGGGCGACAGTTCCCAGATAGGTAAGCTCGCAAAATAATCGGCGATGAGACCGTGCCAAGCCTTGGTCGGTCGTTTGGGAACGCGCTCCGTCTCTTCCTTTGCCACATAGCGTTGTAGAGTCGCGATTCTGAAACTTTCATAAAAATAATCGTAGCGACCTTCGCGACGCGCCAAGAAAAGACGGATCTGACGAAGAAATAAATGGATCGCATCGGCAGTAGCCTGTCGAATCTCATCGGTGTTTGCAAGCTTCAGTGCCTGAACAACGATTGTGTTCAGCTCATCGACCGAAAGACCATGGCGCGCATGCGCAAGTAATCCGAAAAGGAGCGGGACCGCTTCCTTCGGCTCGATGGCGGAATATGCGGGGTCTGTTTCCAATCGCTTTAAGACAGCATGAAAGGCGGAAACCGGCGTGTCACCAAAATCCTGCCGGATCTTTTCCGATAGATTCGCGAAAGCGCCAAAGACGCGCAGCTCCGATAAGACAACCTTCAGATAAAGTGGATTGATGGCTCCTGGAGATCCAATGAGCGCATCCAGAAGCTGGGGCTCCAAATCTTTCCAGTATCGTTCCAGATACTTTTCCACCAGCTCTTCGCGATCTTTTCGTTCGGTAAAAGGTCTTACTTCGGAGAGCTGTACGTTAGGATCCGACTGCATCTTCTTGTGAACTCGCAGCGACTCCTCATCATCCACCTTTAAGCTGACGATCATCTTGACGTTTTCGGGAAGCGGACGCGGAAGCCATGTCAAATCCGAAAGCCCCGATTCCAATTGATTTAAGGCATCGATCAGGATTACGGTTTTTCCGAACTCTCCAATCACACTGAGCAATTCGAACCAGTCGCGACGAAGCTCGTTGGGATCTTCCGAAATCTGTACATCCAGCTCCCGGTGAGCTTCCTGGATTCCACCGAGTAGGAACCGCATTAAGGAATAGACGGTTGACGAGCCATCGCTTTGACCGATGAATCGGGAATGAACGGAGTAATGCTTCCGGCAGCCATCCACCCATTTTGCCAGCAGTGTCGATTTCCCCATGCCGCCCGGCGCCGTAAGAACGAAGAGCCGGCGCGAGTCACTGTTCACATAATCGTCCAATTCGTCGAAATCACCGGCGCGTTGGACAAATCCTTCTACAATATTAGCAATAAACTCTTCTTGCTGATTCAGCTCTCGCTGCAGATCGGTGGTTTCTTCCACCTGCTTGCGATCGGGATATCGCTCCAGGATAGCTTGCTGGAGATTTTGTTTGATCAACACCGCCAGTTCGGTTTTGTTGTGAAGGAAGTTCGCAAGGCGGCCTTT
Source organism: bacterium (assembly GCA_022616075.1). NCBI lineage: Bacteria > bacterium. The sequence goes on along the minus strand of JAKEFK010000312.1, from coordinate 18,199 downwards.
TGTCAAAGCAGCATTGTAGGTGTTCGCATATGGGCGCTTGGGTTCGGGAATGCTCACTTCCGTTTCGCTGAGTCCAAGATTGGCGAAGCGATTCCACGTGTTGCGCCATCGTTTGATGTTGTCTTCTTGTAGATGAGGGCAATGCAGGGGCATGGTGATCTCAGGCGTCTGCAGATCGTCGCGCCAGGTTGTAGAATAATGAATCGGTCGATGAGGAGTTCCGCGAGTTTCAATTTCATTCCTCAGTTCTTCCAGAGCCTGCCGCGAGGCAACACGCTCCGCCCTTTCTTCTTCGGTTTCCTCTTCCGGCACCACATCGTGCGTATAGAAGCAAAACAATTGTCGCGGAGCGTTGGCTAAGGACTTCAGATAGTCTAGGTCACGGAGGTAAAAGAAAGCATGTTGGGCCGGATCGTAGCGATGCAGGCGCCCGTTCTTGGGATCGCGCCAACCAAGCGGACGAAAAATGGCGTGCCGAATTTCCAATTCCGTAATGGAAGCGGCCGGATAACTGCTCAATTCGCGCTCAAGTTCCGGAAATTCGTCGAACGTGTCGGAAGAGATTCCATCCTTACCCGGAGCCCAGCCATGGCGCTGCCCTAAAAAGCAAAGAAAGAAGGGGCGACAATCGTTGATACGCTGCAAGCACACCTTTAAGGCTCGCCTGCTGGCGGCATCTGCTTCCGTTACTCCCCAGCGCAAATCGATATCGATGAGACGGAGTTTGCGCTGCTCACACCATTCGCGTAGATCCGGAAATACACGCTTGACGAGATAGTCGCGCTCGGCATGCATGTCGTTGAAGGTGCTACTAATAAATACGTAGACGTTCTCCCATTTGAGCGGCACTGTAGGGGCAGCCTGCATGGCTTGGTTACAGATTAGCCCAGCCCGGAAATAACGTCAAAAGAGTGACGGAAATGTATTTTGAAGTTGAATGCGACGGCAGGACGCCAGGTTTAGTAAAATGAGAAAGAGGAAAACAAAGTGCGTAAGGGCTGGAAGAACGTCCGAGTGTTCATCTCATCAACCTTCCGTGACATGCACCTGGAACGAGATCATCTCGTTCGTTTTGTCTTCCCTGAACTAAAAGAACGGTGCAGGGTGAGGCGCATTCATTTAATCGATGTTGATCTGCGGTGGGGGGTTACCGAAAAGGATGCTCAGGATGGAAAGGCATTGGATATTTGTCTGGATGAGATTGATACTTGTCGCCCTTATTTTATCGGAATTTTGGGGCATCGCTATGGCTATATTCCACAAGGTCATGATCATTCCATCACCGCCCAGGAAATTTATCACGGCGTACTGCATACGAACATTCCGCGTCAAGTTGTCGATCTCAGAAAAATTTTGGAAGAGAAGCTGGGAGGCGTCTCCCTTACAAATGAAGAAAAAAATTGCCTTGCCAGGTGTTACAGATGGGATGCCGAAAAGAATAAATATTTGATAGGCGCCGATACCACCCCTCAAGAGATCGAAATCATCCGGTCAGCATTCTCAAGATACTCCATCTATCAACGCGACCGCAGCTTCTTCTTCTTTCGCAGTGAATCCCTGACCCGGAAAATTGCGAAAGGAAAGGAATCGGATTTCTTCGAGCAGAGTCCGGACACTCAAAAAAAACTTTCCACTCTTAAAGAAGAAATTGCAAAGGAAGGCCTCCTTTATTTTGAATACGACGATCTCGAAATCTTTGGCCAGCAGGTGCTCAATACTCTATGGGGAAGAATCGAGGCCGAAGCAGAAGTGCGTTCCCAAAAGGAAGAGTGGGAGCAAGAAAATGAGCTTCATGAATTGTTCATGGCTGAGCGGACCCGCCGTTTTATCGGACGACTCGGCTTGTTGGGTCGAATGCACGCATTTTGTTTGGAAGATGGAGATCCTTCCATTCTTTTGATCGGGGGCGAACCGGGTTATGGAAAATCCGCACTGATGGCGCATTTTACTGATGAAGCAACCCGCGCTCATCCGGATTGGTTGATCATTCCTCACTTCGTTGGCGCTTCACCCGATTCCACGAACATCCGGAAGATGCTTCATCGAATCTGTACTCACTTAAGTCATTCGATCGGATCCAACGAGCCTGTGCCACAGGAGATGAAGGAACTCGTGAATCGATTTCCGGAATTACTAACAACAGCATCCCAAGATCTGAGAATACTCATCGTAATTGATGCGCTAAATCAACTTCAAAATTCTGGTGACCCCGAATCCCTGAGTTGGCTCTCGCCACAGCTTCCGGGAAACGTCCGATTCATCCTGAGCACAGTGCAAGGTGATGTGCGGAATGCTTTGCTGGCGCGACGGAAACAGGTGCAAGAGGAAGTCGTTACAGGATTAGCCCCATTGGAAATTCAACAGCTGGTGGAGAGGTATTTAAAAGAGATCCGTCATCATTTTCCGACAGGAGACGTCGAACATGCTTTCTATGGAAAAGTGAAGTCCGGCAATCCTTTATACATACTTGTTGCGCTTGAAGAATTGCGTGTGTTTGGCCAGTTTGATGAACTCCGGAACAAAGTGGATCTACTGCCTGACACATTGCCGTTGTTATTCGATCAAGTACTTGAGCGGATCGAACAGGATTTCAATCCTGATTTGGTATCGGATTGCATGAAATTCATCGCTTGCGGACGGTACGGGATGACGTCAGATGAAATGCAAACACTCTTGAAGCATCATGCGCCTGTATTAGAAGCGACCGGCGAAACGGTCAAATTGCCGGATATGTTGTGGACACGCCTTTATCGTTCGTTTAGTTCTTATCTTTTTGAACGTTCCGGTGTCATCGATTTTTTTCACGGTCAACTAAAAGAAGCTGTTGGGAATCGATATCTGAAAAATCAAGCAGATCGCGAAGCGATTCACAGGACGATTGCAGACTATTTTGAAGACCGGTGGCGTGAACCATACGAAAGAGCACTGGATGAACTCCCTCACCAACGAACAAAGGCTCAAGATTGGGAAGGAGTCGAAAGAACATTATGCGATTTGGTTTTCATACGGGCCAAGTGCGAAGCCGAAAAAATTTACGATCTGCAAGCCGATTATGAAACAGCGCTCAATTCGTGGCCGGGATATGAGCGCTATGATCCCTTTAATCCATACGGCGGGTATTCGGTTGGGCCGATGCCGAAATGGCTTCCTGAATGTACAGCTGCTGTTATCGCCGGAAGTAAAGATCCACATCCGGATAAAGGGGCCGGTCCTGTACTTGCGGAGATTGAATCATCGGGTCTATCCGGCAAGAGTTTTAATGCCGACAAAGTGCTTTTCGATTTCAATCAGACCTTGCCCGATCGGTATTTTGGTCTTGACGATCACCATTCAACGTGGGCCTTGAGAGCAATGAAATGGGCGCAAGAGGCGGAACTGAGGGACACAGACATGTTTGCCTCTGACGAGCCATCCGGAAGGGTAGCTCAATTTTCAGCCTTTTTTTCAGCTCATGCACACCTGTTGCTCGTTGCACCCGAACAGTCGATTTTTCTGGCCCGGAATCACGCCCGGGAAGGAGCGGTGGTCGAAACGGCTGAACCTCTGGCCGAAGCGTTAACGGCTCCGTGGATCGCGCGTGATCCTCGCCCGGGACCCGTTCCTACAGTTCCTGCTCTGATTCGAACGCTGCAAGGGCATCAGGATTGGGTGGAGGCTGTTGCTCTGAGCCAGAATGGGAAGCAGGTCCTTTCTGCATGCGGTGATGGAAATTTGCGCCTGTGGGATGTTGTTTCCGGAAGATGCAGAATCACCATATCCACAGATAGCCGCAACGTTTCTGCAACTCCAGACCTTAAGCTCGCTGTAACTTGTGGGAAAGGTCGCATTGATCTTTGGGACTTAACATCCGGCAGACGAATTTGTTTTTTTGAAATTCCTGAGCCTTCCATTCCTCATATTGCCATAACACACGATGGAGCGATGATTGTTTCGGCGGATCGAGTGCTCCGACTGTGGGACGTGGCGAATGCAACCTGTGTTCGAGTGATGGATGACAAACCGCGAAAATACCTTGGCATAACCGTAACACCTGACGGCAAACTGGCGGCTTGCTGGGATAAAAACGCCATCTACCTTTGGGACATCACCAGAGGAAAATGCATTCAAGAAGTGAAAATCGAGGACCTCGAAACACTCTGCATAACTCCGGATGCAAGATTGATCTTTGCCGCTGCAAACGAGGGTATGATGCATGTTTGGTCGGCTCCTGATGCTGAATTGGTCCGCGAGTGGCACACTCTTGGCGGCAAAATCACCAATGTGCGTTGCAGCTCCGATGGAAGAATTGCAGTGAGTCTCGATTGGATGGGTAACCTTAAAGTGGAGAATGTGTCAGAAGCGCACGAGGTACGACACTACGAAAATACACTGAGCGATGAACAGGGGATGGATTTCAGTCCGAATTGCCGGATTATAGCTTCGGCAGGCGGGCAAAAAGATATTCGAATCTGGGCGACATCCGGATTGAAGTCAAGGCCACTGCCGTCCGAAAAAGCAGCAAAGATTGCATCTGTTCCCGGAAGCATACGGTTCATTACGCTAGGTAGAAATCTGACGGTCTGGGAATCGGGAGCTCCAATTCAGTCGATTCAAGCACACAAGCGGGGTGGCTCCACAATGGCGGTTTCAGGCGATGGTAAGTTCGTGGCATCCGCGAACGACGACTCAATAAAGGTCTGGCACTTTGCATCAGGTGCTTGTTTGCGTGCCTGGGACGATCTGGGAAAATTCTGCGGTCACATTTATGGAGTTTCATTTACTGCAGATAACAGGATGCTGGTTACAGCGAGCGGCGATGGAGGAAGAAGTGCCTGTCTTTGGGATATCGTGACCGGAGAGCTGATCCACGCATTCGCATTGGGTCCCCTTCAAAGCATTGTCATTCGTGCAGACGGTAAAACAGCGATTTCGGCAAGCGGTAATCAGCTTTATGAATGGAATCTCCTGACAGGCGAACCGCTCAAAGCCTTTCCAGCAAGCGGTGTTAAGATCTCGATAATAACGGCTGATGGAAAATTTCTGATTGCAGGGCTGCAGACTATGGAAAGAACCGGCCCCGATAAAGCTCATATTTTTGGAGAGATCTGTATTTGGGATATCGATTCCGGAGAATTTTTAAAACGAATCCATGTCTCAGAAGATCCTACGGGTCAATTGTCTGTCACTCCGGACGGCAATTTTTTTATTTCCGGTGGATTCTATTCGGATACAACGATCCGTGTATCGGAGAGATCCTCAGGAGAATGTGTCGCGATTTATGCGGGCGCAGATGACGTTCCTGGAAGTATTACGCCCGTATCACCGGATGGGACATTTGCGTGCCTACTCAAAAACGATGATATTCATGTTTTGCATCTTAGAAACCTTCATCTGGATGCACCGGTTATCACTCCTGTCTACCGCTACCATTTCCAATTATCCGATTTCTTGCCACAGAGCAAATGGAAAGAACGTGTAACAGCGAGAGATTCTGAGGAGCCGCCACTTTTTTCTGGTTCCGATGAAATCCCGGGACATTATGAAGATGCTCTCTCCTGCGTATGTCCGTTTTGTGGCAACTGTTTCATGCCTTCTGAAAACACGGAGCCATGTGAATGCCCTCATTGCGGGAAACAATTGAAGTTGAATCCTTTTTGTGTAGATAACCGGATTCTGTTTCGTTGATTATCTCAGTTGATCTAGCGGGGCCACCAGAATCATCCGGCATGTTGCATCGGTTGAGTTTGCAGTTGAGATTTGAATCGCAGGCTCAACTTCCGAAGGAGCGCTGCTGGCATTGCGATGCCGCTAAAGAGTCGAACCCTGTAGAGTTATCATATCAGCTTACGCGCAGTTGACGCTTCAGCTTCAATCTGAAAAGTAATACAGGGTCACCATTTCTTGCCCAGCGCGAGACGTGGAACGTTGCTCGTATTCATTGGAGCTGCATGCGCGCAGAGGTAATGATAAAAAAGCACATCACCTGCGGATGCGGTCACTTCGACGGGATCACCCAGAGAAACATTGCTGAGATTCAAATTAAGATCGGACATGAATAGGTATCGGTCCGAATCGCTTCTGGCCAACGCTTCAATTGCCTTATGGGATTTGGGCCACACAATCGTTGCGCCTCCGTGCGCACGAGCATTGCTCAAATAACTGATAGACGCAATCCGGAAAGGTGGTGGGAAGATTCTGAAATTATCTTCTTTTAACGCATGATCGATGTGTGGTTCGGGCCACTGCCAGTTGCCCTCGTGTGGGAGTAGGACCAAAGCCCACGGCTGTCTCGGGATACGAAATGTCGATGGATCCTCATCCGCCAATTGCGCAGCTACCGCCCGAAACTCAGGCTGATAAACCGCGATTAGCTCCGGATCTTCTGCAGGTGCCTGCAAAATCGAGTCATAGCTCGACTCCGTTGTTGGACGAGCACCATTTTGTATGAAGCGCCGCATGGCTGATGCTGCTCGTGTCAGAATGTGTTCCGGTATGAGATCGCGTACAAGTAAGAATCCTTCTTCTTTGTAGATACGCTTTTGCTCATCCGTGACATGGATCGGAATTCTTTTAACGCGAAGCGTAAGCTGCCCCCTTTTTCGTTTCGCTATTTTAACATTCGCATGGTCTTCTCTTCTACTGGTGAATGATAAAAGTGAGTAGAATTTTCGACGTTGCGTTTCAAACCGGAAACAGGCCCCCTGACGGCACTTTTTAGGACGCTTGTATTCAAATAATTGAAATTTCCCTCCAAATACTCCAAATTATTACGATCCACTCGTCGACAAAAAGGGATCCCGCGGTGGCCTAAAAATTGCATATTCGGAAGACGATGAATAGGAGAAAAAATAGAAACAATTTAAAACTTTATAGGGGTCTAAACGTATCTAATAAGAGATAAGAAAATGATGCAGAAAACCAGGGTGATTTCAAAAGATAAGTCCTTGAATAGGGCGATGAGGCTCTATTTAAAAGAGATTTCAAAGATTCCTTTGCTGACTGCCGAAGAAGAAAAGGCGCTTGGTTACAGGGTGCAGTCAGGAGATAAGGAAGCTTTGCAAAAGCTGATCGAGTCGAATCTGCGCTTCGTGATTAAGATTGCGAAGAAGTACCGGAAGTCCGGACTCCCCTTCCTGGATTTGATCAATGAGGGAAATGTCGGATTGATTGAAGCAGCCAAGCGGTTTGACCCCGAACGAAAAGTTCGTTTTACATCTTATGCCGTGTGGTGGATCCGGCAGGCGATCTTACATTATCTATCGCAAGCGACCCAGGTTTACAGACTGTCGCCGAAAACGGCTAACATTTTGTATCGCGTTGCCACAACTTTATCGAAAAGACGGAGCGAACAAAATGAAAATCCAACCAGGGAAGCTCTTGCACTTGAAATTGGCGTAAGTTTAAAGGAATTAAATGCTTCTCTTGAAGCGACGGCAGGAACTTTATCACTGGATCATCCAATCGATGACAATGGTGACCTGACTCTCGGTGACGCTTTAGAGCAGTCGACAATTCCGTCTGCTGAAACAAGTTCTGCTTCGATCTTTTTGAAGGAACAAATCGAAAGATCGCTCGGCAAACTTTCACCGATGGAAGAAAAGGTGTTAAGACTTCGATTCGGTCTGGATGATGATAATCCACTTACATTAAAGCAGATCGGTGACAAAATGAGTTTGTCCAGGGAACGGATCCGCCAAATTGAGGCACAGGCCCTAAACAAACTGCGAAAGTCCTCCAGCGTCGGTTCCCTGGCAAGTTATCTCAATTAAGGTCCGGGAAAAAACTCCCTTCTCCCGGACCTTTCCTCTCCTAATCGTGGATCCTAATCGTGGATCGTAATCGCCGAATCGAATCGTAATCGTAGTTCATTCCTCGTTCGTCCCCTCGAATTACGATTATCGATCGACGATCTACGATACGATTACGATTATGATCCACGATTGATTGCTGCTATAATCTCTGTTCATTTTTTATGTCTTTCTTTGCACATTTCTGGAAGCGGTGGAAGGCTTTTGCTCATAAAGTCGGAAACTTTCAAGCGAGAGTAATCTTAATACTCTTTTATTTCGTGATTTTAGCTCCTTTTGCGTTGATCATGAAGCGGGCGGATCCGCTGGGGATTCGCAAGAGTTCCAAGCACGGGTGGCAAGAACGAACTCCCGATTCCACTGCTCCACTTGAAAGAGCCGTGCGACAGTGGTGAAGAATGCAAATACTCGGGATCTCTTGTTACTTTCATGATGCTGCCGCCGCTTTATTCCGGGATGGCGTCTTAGTCGCCGCTGCTGAAGAAGAGCGCTTCACAAGAAAAAAGCACGATTACGAATATCCGGAAAATGCGATCGATTTCTGCCTTCGTTCCGGTGGAATCGAAGCACGGGATCTCGACTACGTGGTTTTTTTTGAAAAACCATTCATCAAGTTTGAGCGGCTTCTTTTATCCAGCATGCAGACTTTTCCGCATTCGCACAAAGTCTTTCGTGAGGCGATGGTAACGTGGTTTGGCGACAAGCTCTGGATCAAGCATTTATTGCAAAACCGTTTGAGTCTCCCTCCTTCCAAGATCTTTTTCAGTGAGCATCATCTTTCGCATGCAGCCAGCGCCTTCTTTTGTTCTCCTTTTGAAGAAGCCGCGATACTCACCGTGGATGGTGTCGGCGAATGGACAACCGCCAGTTTTGGAGTCGGCAAGGGCAGCGATATCAAACTGATTAAAGAGATCCGTTTTCCCCACTCGATCGGCTTGCTTTACAGCGCGTTCACGGCCTTTCTTGGATTCGAAGTGAACGAAGGCGAATACAAAGTCATGGGAATGGCGCCTTTTGGGTCACCAAAATACATCGATAAAGTTCATCAGCTCATTCACTTTGGAAATGATGGAAGCTTTGAGCTCAACATGGACTATTTTTCCTTTCATTACTCCACGGACCGCACCTACAGCCGCAGGTTTGTGGATTTATTTGGAGAGCCTCGCGAATCGAAGTCCCATTTCTTCACACCGTCAATCGGTTTTCCTTCTTATTTTGGAGAGAAGCCGTCCAACTTTGATCAGGCGGGCCGTTCGAATCAGCATTATGCCGATATTGCGGCAAGCATCCAGGCCGTAACCGAAGAAGCGATGTTGCGAATGGCAACGGCCTTACAGCGCGAGACCGGACTGAACAAACTTTGCATGGCGGGTGGCGTTGCTCTGAACAGTGTTGCGAACGGAAAAATACTTCGTGAGACGCCTTTCGAGGAAATCTACGTTCACCCCGCGGCGGGAGATAGCGGCGGGGCGATTGGCGCTGCAATGTATATGTATCATTCTGTACTGGGTAAACCGCGCTCCTTTGTGATGGATCACGCATACTGGGGCCAGCAGCATAGCGCCGGGGACATTGAATCTTTCTTGAAATCGGAAAACATTCCATACGAGCGGATCGAGAAGGATGAGAAATTGCTGGACCGCGTCGCCGATAATCTGCATCAGGGAAAAGTGATCGGATGGTATCAGGGACGTTTTGAATGGGGCCCGCGCGCTCTGGGAAACCGCAGCATTCTGGCGGACCCGCGCCGAAACGATATGAAAGATATTGTCAATGTAAAGATCAAATTCCGCGAACCGTTCCGGCCCTTTGCTCCTTCTGTTTTAGCGGAGAAAGCAAGTGAATATTTTGATCTGGACAATGCTGCAAGTCACTATCCCGCCCGGTTCATGTTGTACGTTGTGGATGTCCGGCCGGATAAGCAGGAAATTCTGCCTGCCATCACGCACGTGGACGGAACCGGCAGGCTTCAAACGGTTAAAAAAGAATTTAATCCAAGGTACTACAGCCTGATCGAAAAATTCGGAGAAGCAACCGGTGTCCCGGTTATTCTAAATACTTCCTTTAATCTGAAAGGAGAACCGATCGTGAACACTCCCAGAGAAGCCTACAGCACCTTCAGCCGGAGCGGAATGGACACGTTAGTGTTGGAAAATTATATAATAGAGAAACAGAACTGATCATGAATTGGAAGGAAAGTCTAGCAACTCGTTTTGGGATCGTGGGTGAGCTCATACTGTTTTTCTGGCAGCATAAGTGGTGGTGGCTCACGCCGATGATTCTTGTGCTTCTCGTCTTCGGCATCCTGATCTTTTTTGCCCAGAGCTCAGCGATCGCGCCGTTTATTTATACGCTGTTTTAGTAGCGTGCTGTGGGCGCCTACCGTGCGGATTTGCAATAGCTGCTCTGTGGGCAGTTTCCGGATCATACGAACCTGTGATCTTCGGTGTCCTTCTTTCTTGACTACTTGTTGTAGCAGGATTCTGTACGCGGCGCCCAAAACTCAAACAGTTTTTGCGAGTGCCTCAGCAAGAGAGGCAAGCAACTCTTCATTTCTCCAATAAAACATCCAGCGTCCCCTTTTTTCAGCGTGAATCAAACCGGCCCTCCTTAATAAGCCCATGTGATGAGATATTGCAGCTTGTGACAAACCGATTTCATTCTGGATGTCGCAGGCACACATCCCTTTTTCACTTCGAAGTACTAAATCGCAAGCACTTTTTCCTGGACGCTTCAAAAGCTCCAATATCCTGAGGCGGGTTGAATCACCGAGAGTCTTAAAAATCGTTTCTAAATTCTGCATGGAAGACACCGTATTAATATTCTTAGGGGCATCGATGGGTTTGTCAATTGTCGGTGGGGTGTACACATTTTTGCCGAGTGGGACCTATTTTTTCGACGTGCGGAACCGGAGCGCAAAAAACCGTCTATTCCAATTCTTCTGCGTGGTGGCGAATATCTTTGGCTTCGACGAGGTAAACCACATCTTCGGCAATATTTGTGGCATGATCAGCGATGCGTTCCAAATGTCTGGCAACAAGAATCAATTGCAAAGCGACTTGAATTGTTCGCGGATCGGAAATCATGTACGTCAACAGTTCGCGAAAAACTTGATTTTTAAGTCCGTCTACTTCGTCATCCCGTGTTACGACCTCGCGAGCCTTTGGCGCGTCACTCTCTACGAACGCATCCAGCGAATCACGAAGCATTGCCATGGCGATCTCCGCCATTTTAGGAATATCAATGAGCGGCTTCAGTAGCGGGAACTGTAACAAGACTTTAGTGTTCTCCTGGATGTTCACGGCTTGATCCGCGATTCGTTCTAGATCACCGGAAATTTTCATGGCGGCGATAATTAACCTGAGGTCATGAGCCATTGGCTGACGTAAGGCGAGCAACTTGAATGCGCGATCATCAATTTCCAGCTGCAAATGATTCACTTCATCTTCCAGATGAGGTATTTCGTCGGAGAGTGCCAAATCACGCTGTACAAGGGCTTGAACGCTCTTGTGAATCATTGCCTCGGCTTTTCCAGCCATCCTCAAAAGAGTTTGTTTTAATAGATCGAGTTCCTCATCGAAATATCTCGTCATGGTTCACCCAACTTTGGAATTATATACCGGTCCGAGAACAGCTTAGAAACAATTCCTTTCGACAGTGTCACAAATGCGTTAAATGACTGTTAAATCCAACGTCCTTATTTTACCTATCTGAAACATAGCTTTGTTATCCTTGCAATTACCGGTATCTAGACTTGAGTCTCCGCAATAAGCGGTCTGAACACATTTTGAAGGAGACGACTGTATGAAAAAACAAATTTTGGCAGTATTGATTGCTGTAGTTTTCTTTGCACCCGTCTGGGTGAGTGCCCAGATGCAGGTTGATTCTAAGCTAGAAGGTTATTCCCCTGTTAGTGGAATCTCAGGCAATATCAACAGTATTGGTTCCGATACACTCAACAATCTGATGACGCTTTGGGCGGAAGGTTTCAAGGCGAAGTATCCAAACGTAAAAATTCAGATTGAGGGGAAGGGTTCGACGACTGCTCCTCCCGCTTTGATTGAAGGCACAGCACAGTTTGGGCCGATGAGCCGTCAGATGAAACCGACTGAAATCGATGCGTTCGAAAAAAAGTACGGCTACAAGCCGACTGAAGTAAAAGTCGCAATCGACGCACTTGCGGTCTATGCCCACAAGGACAATCCGATTACGGGTATGACTCTGAGTCAGGTTGATGGCGTTTTTTCCGGCACGTATAAACGCGGAGGAAAAAATGTTACAAAATGGGGCCAGTTGGGCTTGAGTGGCGAATGGGCCAACAAACCAATTTCACTGTATGGCCGTAATAGCGCTTCCGGAACTTACGGCTTCTTTAAAGAAGTCGCTTTAAATAAAGGTGATTATAAGGCGACAGTGAAGGAACAACCCGGTTCTTCCTCGGTTGTTCAAGGAGTCGCCAGCGACCTGGGTGGTATCGGCTATTCCGGAATAGGATACAAAACATCCGGTGTTAAGGCCATTCCCTTAGGTCCAGCTGCAGGAAAGTTCTTCGAGGCGTCCTATGAGAATTGCTTAAATGGCAGTTATCCCTTGGCGCGGTTCCTGTACGTATACATAAACAAGGCCCCCGGCAAATCGATGGATAAGCTCGTGGGAGAATTCGTCCGTTTCATGCTTTCCAAAGAAGGACAGCAAATTGTTGTGAAGGACGGTTACTATCCGTTGCCGGCAAACGCTGTATCTGAAGTAATGGCAAAATTGCGGTAATTTTTAAGGGCGGGCAAAAGCCCGCCCTTATTGTTAACTCCAATGGATCAACTGCAAGCGATACCACCACCGGAAATCCCACCACGACAGCAAGAACCGATTCCAGAGCAGCCCACAACTCCAACTAGATTTCTGCCGTCCAAAACGGTCCTGTTCATTGACCGTTTTATGACTCGGTTTATTAAGATTGGCGGAATTAGCATTATTACAGCGGTTCTTGGGATCTTTCTTTTCATCCTTTGGCAAATTATGCCTTTGTTTCGCAGTGCGAAGGTCAAAGAATTGAAGACTGTATCCGTTCCAGATAAATCCTATAGGATACTGGGGATCGATGAGTGGGGAGAATTGCCTTTCCTGGTGGATGACACTGGAAGGATTTCTTTTGTTGATCTTGCAAGTGGTCAGATTCAGGAAGCCGATCCTAAGTTTCCGGAATCGAAAAATTTCTCCGCCTTTCGATACGACCAACTAAAACAAGAGATCATCTTTGGAACTACCGATGGATTCTTTTCCATACTTTCCATCGGATATGGAACCACCTATGAAAATAATCAGCGCAAGGTAGTGCAGAGTTTAAACGCGGGACAATTTTCACCCGTAGGTGTCCCAGGTATTCCCATCATGAAAATTGACTATGGCGACTCAGGAACAGAAAAACTGATAGCTGCCATGCAGGATGTCAACGGTGTCGTTGAAATCCATGCCGCTACATTTACCCAAACAAAGACTCTGTTCGGATCGGGCGAAACAACGGTTGGAAGCTCGTTTAACTTAACTTCTCAGGTAGGTCCGGATCCAGTAGATCTCGCAGTAAATCGACAAGGTAGCGAGATTGTAATCGCAACAAAGACGGGAGACATTTTTTATTTCACGCGTTCGGGTGAAGAAGTCCAATTCGTCCAGAAATTCCGTCCATTTGAAGATACGAGGGATTCCTCATTAAAATCGATGGATTTTTTGCTGGGCGGCGTTTCTCTGGTCTTTACAAATCACTCTGGAAATAATCGAATCTACAGTCTTTATATACCCGCTGGGGGAGAACGTAGAACATTCGGTAAGACGAAGGAATTCGAAGAATTCCCCGGTGGCGCTGATTATTATGCGCCGAGTATGCGTAATAAAGCGTTTCTAATCGGAACCAAGGACACCGCCTCATTGCGTTATGGGACAACCGAAAACATTCGATGGCAGCAGCAGCTTCCTTTTACGGCTCAACTTGCTGCACTTGGCGGCAAGTACAATCGTTTGATCTTTCTCGATACGGCAAAGAAACTCCATCTCTATGAGTTAGATGATCCTCATCCTGAATCTAATATTCGGGCTTTGTTTGGAAAGATTTGGTATGAAGGTTATTCACAGCCAAGTTACGAATGGCAGTCCACAGGTGGAACAGATGATTTCGAATCGAAGCTCTCGCTCGTTCCACTACTCATTGGAACTTTGAAGGGAACGTTCTATGCGATGCTATTTGCCATTCCGATCGCCCTCCTGGCCGCTGTTTACACTTCGCAGTTTTTGCACCCCAATTTTCGCATAATCGTAAAGCCGACGATGGAAATCATGGCTTCCCTTCCATCTGTTGTGCTTGGCTTTCTTGCAGCCCTCTGGCTGGCGCCAATTCTTGAAACGCGAGTTCCTTCGATTCTTATAGCCGTTATTTTGTTGCCCGCCATGGCATTGCTTTTTGGCTGGCTTTGGAGCTTGCTCCCCATTCGCTGGCGCGTTTTAATCAGGCCTGGATATGAATGGATCGCCTTCGTTCCATTATTTCTGCTGACAACCTACGTGGCATGGATCTTGGGCCCTGTTTTCGAACAATTATTTTTTGTTGTAACCGATCCTTCAAGTGGCCAGAAATTGGCTGATTTTCGGCGGTGGTGGGTTCAGGCGACCGGACTTCCCTTTGAGCAGCGGAATTCGCTGGTTGTCGGTTTCATGATGGGGTTTGCCGTTATCCCCATTATTTTCACGATTACAGAAGATGCCTTATCGAATGTCCCTGCAGCTTTGCGCTCTGGTTCGCTTGCTCTTGGGGCCAGCCGTTGGCAAACAGCAATGCGCATTGTGTTACCCACGGCTTCTGCGGGAATTTTTTCTGCAATCATGATCGGATTCGGGCGAGCGATAGGGGAAACAATGATTGTGGTGATGGCTACAGGAAACACCCCCATCATGGATTTCAACATATTTTCTGGTATGCGCACGCTTTCTGCGAATATTGCTGTCGAACTTCCTGAAGCGCCCGTGGAAGGGACACTCTATCGGGCGTTATTTCTAGGCGGAATGGTTCTGTTTCTTTTGACCTTTTTTATCAACACGCTTGCTGAAATTTTACGCCAACGCTTGCGTGAGAAATACAAGACGGTGTGACAATGAAAGGAAGTTTGAAAACTCCTGGTGAAGCGTTTGTTTGGTTCACATCCATGGGCCTGACCATTGGCTTATCCATGGTTGTTTTTCTTCTGTTTTCGATCGTTACCAACGGAATGAAAGTCTTCTGGCCGAACAAGGTCATGCACCTAAGGTTAAAAGACGGTAGTACAGTCGGCGGCACGTTGATTAAGGAACAGACGCAGAGTACTGAAGGCGGGCAGGAAGAGTGGCAGATATTTATGGGCAACAAAGATATCTATGGTCTGGCATTTAGATTTCTGAATCGCCAGGACATCGTTCAAACTGCTTATCCAAAAGAGGTGATGGTAATCGAACGTATCGAATATGGAGATGCGATCGGTGTTCCTGTACTCCTTGAAACGAAAGACGGGAACAAACTTGAGTCGAGAAATTCTGCCTTTCAAGCGCACCTTAAGAACGTCGTTGTTCAAGCGAATGACCGATGGAAAGACATTCGATTGATTGAAAAGAAGCAGATCGGAAGGATCAATCAGCAGATGGAAAGAATGCAGATACAAAAGCGCGTATTGGAAAATCAAAAGAAAATAGATCGGTCGAAATTGGATCAGATTCAAAAAATGATGGAACCTTTGCAGGCTGAATACGAAAAGCTTGCTCAAAAGGCCTCCCAGCTGCGTTCCGGACAGGAACAAGATTTCTTAACGTACCGTTTGCTTGATGGCCAGGAAAAACGCTTGGCTATTGGACAAGTTGTCCATATACATTATCCGAACCAAATGGGAACTCTGGAACGACTGGGATATGCCTTGCGTAAATTCTGGCTCTTTTTGAGTGATGAACCTCGGGAAGCAAATACAGAAGGCGGCATTTTTCCCGCTATCTTTGGAACGTTTGTGATGACTTTGCTTTTGAGCATAGCGGTGACCCCTTTCGGAGTTCTGGCTGCGATCTACTTGCGGGAGTATGCGAAGCAGGGGGTTTTTGTACGATCTGTCAGGATTGCTGTAAATAACCTTGCTGGAGTTCCATCGATTGTTTTTGGTGTGTTTGGACTAGGCTTTTTTGTATATATGGTAGGTGGAACCATCGACAGATTTTTTTTTAGCAATTATTTGCCCGCGCCCACGTTCGGAACAGGTGGAATTTTCTGGGCGTCGATGACGCTTGCATTGATGACAGTTCCGGTTGTGATCGTGGCCACGGAAGAGGCTTTATCGGCGGTGCCTCGCGGGGTACGAGAGGGTTCTCTGGCGTGCGGTGCGTCTAAATGGCAAACGATCCAACGTGTGGTATTGCCAGCATCGGCCCCAGGGATTCTTACAGGACTAATCCTAGCCATGGCTCGCGGCGCCGGTGAAGTTGCGCCACTGATGCTAGTAGGCGTGGTAAAACTTGCTCCGAGTCTCCCTCTGGATACAAATTATCCCTTTTTGCATTTGGATCAAAAATTCATGCATCTCGGTTTTCATATTTATGACCTTGGTTTTCAGTCGCCCGATTCGGAAGCAGCAAAACCGATGGTGTTTGCTACTACGTTCTTGCTAATTCTGTTGGTAGTGTTGCTGAACCTGGGCGCGATAGTGATTCGCGAGAGACTGCGGAAAAAATTCGCCACAGGCGCATTCTAAATATGGTATAGATATGAGCAAAGTGATGGATGAAATTTCTCCCAAACTGTTAGAAATCAACGTTCCTCAAAAGGATTCTGTGCAGAAAGGGATCGATTGGAATCTGATCCAGATCAAGGATTTCAATTTCTTTTACGGCCCGGCGCACGTTTTATTTGATCTCAATTTCTCGATTCCCGAAAAACAGGTGACTGCTCTAATCGGTCCTTCCGGTTGCGGGAAAACAACCCTGCTGCGGAATCTTAACAGGATGAACGATTTGATCGATGGAATTCATCACACAGGCGAAATTCGAATTAAAGGGCAGAATATTTACAATCCGCACCTGGAAGTGATCGCTTTGCGAAAACGGATCGGGATGGTTTTTCAGAAATCGAATCCTTTCCCTAAATCGATTTATGAGAATGTTGTTTACAGCTTGCGTGTGGCCGGACAAAACAATAAACGGGAACTCGATCGTGTTCTGGAAAACTCCTTAAAAGGCGCCGCCCTTTGGGAGGAAGTGAAGGACCGTTTGCAGGAAAGCGCTCTTAGTTTATCCGGTGGGCAAATGCAAAGGCTGTGTATTGCGCGCGCGATCGCAAACAGTCCGGAAATCTTATTGATGGATGAGCCCTGTTCGGCGCTTGATCCTGTCGCCACAAGCAAGATTGAAGAATTGATTCAGGACTTGAAGAAGCAATATACGATCGTAATCGTCACTCACAACATGCAGCAAGCCGCCCGCATTTCCGATTTCACGGCCTTCTTCTATCTCGGACGTCTGATCGAATACAACACCACAGAAAGGATCTTCACCAACCCCGGTCAGAAACAAACGGAAGACTACGTCACGGGCCGCTTCGGTTAGCTCTTTAACGCAGAGACGCAGAGTCGCAGAGAAAAAATCAAAAACTTACTTTTCTTCGGGATAAAGCGTCCAATTTGTGATTCGCAATCCGGCGATTCTTCTGAAATGCTTCGGATTATTGGTGACCAGAGTCAGGTTGTTGCCCAGGGCGCATGATGCAATCGCCAGATCAAAATCGTCCAGGGGTGTTCCCGATTTCTGAAGAGACGCTTTTAACATACCGAAACTTTCGGCAGAGTCCTTACCAATGGAAAGAATCTCAAACGAGTTTTCCAGTTTCCGCACAATCGCGAGGTTTGCTGTTACATGACTCGACTTGTAAGCTCCGAAATACAGCTCCATTAAAGTGATCACGCAGATCTTGATCGGGTCCTGCAGGTGATCTTGAAGATTCTTATGAACAGCGGCTTCCCCCTTCAGACTGTAGATGAGCGTATCGGTATCAAGAAGATACATCAAGACCCATTCTAAGCTTGCGTGAACTTTTTCTTGCCTTTCGTAGTTCTTTTATGATCTGTTGTGCCGGGCGAGCATCTTTCCAAGAACCTGAGAGTTCGAGCAGTACCTGCGCGGATGCTTTGGAACGATCGATTTGTTCCTTTCTGGCCAGGTACAACCGGAGCAAATGGACAACTTGCTGGCTAACGGACCGGTTCTCCGATTCAGCCAGCTCTTTCAATTCCGCATACAGATTGTCATCGATTCCCCTTACTTGCAGGATTGCCATAATTTTCTCTTCATGAAAATATATAGCATTTTCATGCAAACGCAACGAACGAACTTATTTTTATAGCGCCTTTGCACCTTCGCGT
>JAKEFK010000311.1 GCA_022616075.1 bacterium | reverse complement strand
ATTTCATCCATCAATCCTGGAATTCCGGTTCCATTACGGTGGTTGATCGAACGATGTTTGTCAAAAGATAGAGTAAATCGCTATGGTGCAACGATTGATTTGTTTCATGATTTAAAAAATCTGCGCGATCATGTTTTTGAAATTTCTCCAGTTGCTTTAGATGATCGTGTGAAGCGTTCCTATGTAAAACCAATTTTGTTGACAGCCGTAGGCATTTTGGCTGTTGTCAGTTTGCTTGGATTTTTTCTGTTGCCGCAATCGACTTCAGTTGATCTTTCGAAATATCACTTGACTCCATTTGCCGTTGAATCTGAAATGGAAGATTTTCCGGCGTGGTCGCCTGATGGAAAAACTCTTGCTTTTACCCGCATTAGTAGTGATGGTAATGATCAAATCTTTACCCAAAGCCTGGGATCACCGGTATCCACGCAAGTTACAAAACATTCGGCGCGATGCTTTTCTCCATTTTGGTCTCCGGACGGATCACGCATCTTTTATCTTGCAGAAGATAATCTTTGGGCAGTTGGCGCCACAGGCGGATCTCCACGTTTAGTGATTCAAGATACTTTCGCTGCAACAATCTCCCCAAATGGAAAGACGTTTGCATTCTTGAGAGAAGAAGCAAATCACTCGTCATTATGGATCTCTATGAATGGCGCGCCCGCCAAAGAATATCTCCAGCCTCCATTTTCTGAAAAAAAGTTCTATACCTCTGAATACATCAGATTTTCTCCTGATGGTTCTAAAATTCTTGTTCTTTTACAAGGACTAGAAAAATTCTGGGTAATTCCTTTTCCTGAAGGTAAACCTTATCGTGCACTTTCCAATGTAATCACAAATAACTATTTTTCATTCAATTGGATGCCAGACAGCAGGCATATTGTTTTCGTAGCACCCGTTCAAGGGAATACGGGGGCTCATCTTCTGATTGGTGATATTGAAACTGGGACTTTTTACGCGATCACCAATGGCACTACTGATGAAATGGAACCCGCTGTTTCGCCGGATGGAACGAAGATCGCTTTCCAACAACATGAAGAAAATTGGGATCTTGTGGAAATTCCGGTAGATGGGAGTTCGATCCGTGATTTGTTGAAAACATCACGGGCCGAAGGTTTCCCAGGCTGGTCCCCATTGGGAAATCAATTTGTCTATGCGAGAGGAATCTGGGGAGTTGATGGAATCTGGCTCCGTAATGTGCAAGAAGGATGGGAAAGGGCGATCGTGACTCGTTCAGATTTCGGCAATGAATCTACAGACGAGATATCCTTTCCAAGTTTTTCACCGGACGGACATCGAATCGCTTACTTCAGAGCCGGTGGTGGACGAAACGGTATTTGGCTATCCAATGTTGCTGGCGGAACGCCGGTGAGACTCGCATCGGGCCAATTGCCTTCGTGGTCACCTGATGGTGAATGGATAGCAATGCGTATCGCAATGAAGGACAAAAATGTTCTTGCAAAAGTAAAACTGGGAGGAAGTAGCGAACCGATTGTTTTATCGCAAAACGAAATCTCATATCAACTTCCGCAATGGTCACCGCAAGAAGACTTGATTAGTTTTGTCGGTGAAGAAGGTATCTATATTGTTTCCTCAAATGGTGGAGATTCACGGCTTGTTTTCAAGATAAAACAGGAGGAGGTTCTTGGCGTGTACGGATGGGGAAAGGAGTGGCAATCTCTGTATGTACTAGCTATTCAAGAACCCAGCAACTGGATACTTTCAGGTGCTGACATCAAAACTGGAAAAAGAAAAGTTATTTCCGATTTCGGTCCTTATAGTTCGGATTTTTATTGGGTTCGCGGTTTCAGTCTAGCTCCGGATGGAAAAAGCTTCGCCACATCGCTCGATCACGCAAAAGCGGACATCTGGATCCTGGAAGGTTTTAATCAGAAAATAGGTTTTTTCGAAAGAATCCGCGGGTTGTTCTTTAAAAATGAAAGCTGATAGATATTGTGGTTTACCTGAAACCCGGGTCTCGAAACATCCTTGCTCTCATACACATAAATACCGTATAATATACACATCATGCGAACAAACGTCGTATTAAACGATCGCTTAGTCGAAAAGGCCAAGAAAATTACAGGGTTGAAGACTAAAAAAGATGTTATTCATGAAGGTCTTCGAACTCTAATCAAGCTTCATCAGCAACGGAAAGTACGCTCTTTGCGCGGGAAATTGCACTGGGAAGGTAATCTAAATAAAATGCGCGAGGGGCGTTTTGCTCGTTGATTCTTCTGTTTGGATCGATTATTTCAATGGTTTAAAGAGCCCGCAAACTGACTACTTTCATGCAGTGCTGGGTCAAACTGAGATTCTAGTTGGCGACCTTATCCTTACGGAAGTTCTTCAGGGTTTTAGGAGAAAACAAGATTATACGACAGCGAAAAGTGCCCTGCTTACATTCGAAGTGCGAGAGATGGTCGGCAAAGATATTGCCTTAAAAAGCGTCGATCACTATCGTTTCCTGCGAAATAAAGGAATTACCATTCGTAAGACGATTGACTGCCTGATAGCGACTTTTTGCATCCAGAACAAAATAGAATTACTTCATTCCGACCACGATTTCGATCCTTTTGTTCGTTACCTCGGGTTACAAATCCCAGAATTCTAGAAAACCACCAGCTGAAGCCATCGATTGCCGGCCGATCCCGACAGAATACTCATCAATTGATGAAAGGTTTCAGCAAATCATGAGATTTGGCTTTCGCAGTCAAACGGCTTTCGTCGAGAAACAGGTATGGCATTGACTTTGCTGAACAACGGATCGTGTCTTGTCAGAACTTCAGGCAAGTACGATTTATTGAAAAGAAAAGTACGAGGGCTAAAGCTTGAAGAAAGTCCTGTTAAGACCTATCCAAACATATTCTGTTAAATTTGATCATTCCCTCACTTGCGACAAAGCAGATCCTTTCAACTCTAATTCATTAAAATCCGTGGGGTTATTCATGCCCGCTCAGATGGTCGGCCATACATTAACTCACTTCCGTATTGTCGAGAAAATCGGCATGGGAGGTATGGGCGTTGTGTATCGAGCTCATGATGAACAGCTGGACCGGGATGTTGCCATTAAGATCTTAACCTCAGGTACATTTGCGGATGAAACGGACCGAAGACATTTTCGAAAGGAAGCTCTGGTTCTCTCAAAAGTAAACCATCCAAACATTGAAACGATACACGAGTTCAATACTGATGCAGGAATTGATTTCCTCGTGATGGAGTTCATCCAAGGAACTACTCTCAACGACAAACTGAATCAGAGATCTCTTCCAGAAAAGGAAATCTTGAAATTAGGGATGCAATTAGCGGATGGTCTTGCCGCAGCGCATGAGCATGGGATTTTGCACAGGGATTTGAAGCCGGGGAATGTGCGGATTACGCCCGATGGACGAGTCAAGATTCTGGATTTTGGTTTGGCAAAGCTGACTCCGCAGGAAATTGCCAAAAATGATACGACAGAAAGTTTGAGGGACCACGACAAGGCTGTTGGCACTCTGCCTTATATGTCTCCGGAGCAATTGCGAAACGAGAAGATAGATCTGCGTAGTGATATTTATTCCACGGGTGCAATCCTTTACGAAATGGCAACCGGATATCGCCCAATTACTAGATTGCAGATCCCAGCCCTCGTTGAAGGCATTTTGTATGAACAGCCCAGAACGCCGACATCATTGAATTCCAGGATCTCGGCGGAACTCGAACGCATCATCTTGAAGGCACTGGACAAAGATCCGGACCGCCGGTATCAGTCAGCCAGGGAATTGCGAGTTGATCTGGAACGTCTGGCCACGGGATCCACAACCACGTCAGTTCGCCGGCTGCATTCGTCTCGCTACTTCTGGCGGCGCTTCGCCCTCCCGGTTTCGCTGATCATTTTTGTAGCACTGATTGGAATGATCTTCGGCATACAAAAGCGATTCAATCCCTGGCAGAAGGCTGGGATACCATCGGAAAAGCACCTCGCTGTGCTTCCATTCACAAGTCCCGGTGAAGATCCATCAAATCAGGCCTATTGTGATGGTCTTGTGGAAACCTTGACAGGCAAGCTTACTCAACTTTCCAGCTTTCATGGATCCATATGGGTTGTGCCAATGAGCGAGGTGCGCAAGGAAAAAGTTTCAAGCGCGAAGGAGGCGCAGCAACTATTTGGGGTGAACCTGGCTGTGACAGGGAATCTGCAACGACATGGAGATCGCGTTCAAATAGTTGCGAATCTTGTTGATGCGAAAGCGTTGCGCCAATTACGATCTGTTTCGATAGAGACCTCAATTCAGGATGTGGATGCTCTACAGGATGGGATTGTGCGGCAGATTGCCGAAATGTTGGAAGTCGATTTGCAACCCCAGGTAAGCGAAGTTCTTGAGGCGGGCGGCACTTCGTTAGGAAGGGCCTACGATTATTACTTGCAGGGCCAGGGGTACCTGCATCGATATGACAAGGCTGAAAACTTGGACGCAGCCATCCGCTCATTTCACTTAGCCTTGGAACTGGATTCACAATATGCGCTGGCTTACGCCGGACTGGCGAAGGCTTACTGGAAAAAATACGATCTTACCGGCGACACCCAATGGGTCGAACCTGCACGAAAAAACGCTAAGCATGCTGTTGAACTGGATGGCCAGCTGGTAGCCGCTCGCATTGCTCTTGCCGCAATCCAGAAAGGCACTGGCGAATTCAAACAGGCGATTTTTGAATTCGCGCAAGCCTTGAAAACTGATCCTTCTAGCTTTGAAGCACGTCTTGGATTGGCCAGATCTTATGAAGCCATAGGGGAACTGGAGAAAGCTGAATTAGCCTACCGCGGGGCAATCCAGTTTCAGCCAAACGTCTGGTACGGTTATAACTCGCTCGGAGCCTTTTACCTAAACTCTTCCCGATATCCAGAAGCGGCAGAGATGTTTCAACAGGTCATTCGATTGGTACCGGATAGTGCCCGAGGCTACTCTAATTTTGGTGCGGTCTATTTAGAACAGGGGCGTTACAATAAGGCAATTTCCGTTTTAAAAAAGTCCATCAATATTCACCCAAACTCCGATGCATATTGGAACCTCGGATATGTCTACATGATGCTGAGGCGTTTCACTGAGTCAGTTACGGCATATGAAGAAGCAGTAAGACTTCGCGAGCCTCAAAACTTTTCCATATGGGGTAATTTAGCCGATGCTTATTACTGGTCACCCTCACCGAGCCAACGCGAAAAAGCGTTGCCTGCTTACCAGCTAGCTATTGAGTTAGCCAAAGAAGAGTTGAAGGTGAACCCGAATAGTGCAAGTGCCTTGATCATGCTGGCCTTGTTCCAGGCAAGAGTCGGTAACCAAAATGAAAGCCTGGACAGCCTGCACGAAGCCATGAGATTGAAGCCGGATAATGCTCACTTTCTTTTTATCGGAGGATTGGTTTACAACCGGTTAGGTCAGACAACGGCTGCTCTGGATTGGCTGCAGCGCGCCATGGAACTCGGCTATCCCGGAGCAGAATTGAATCACATCGACTTAGACAACCTGCGTGATCAACCCCGCTTTCGCGCCCTCACGCAGAAACGCTAATAACCAGAGAGTGGCTTCCTCTATGATGAGGAGCAACAGGGAGAAGACAATGACTCGTGTAATCAAGTTATTTTTTCTTCTGTTCTTTTGTACGTTCTTAGTTCCGGTCTTCGCAGCAGATCCAAAGGAT
This sequence comes from bacterium, assembly GCA_022616075.1. Taxonomy (NCBI): domain Bacteria; species bacterium. The sequence continues at coordinate 317 of JAKEFK010000311.1, read as the reverse complement.
CCAGAAAAGCTGAAAAAAGCAAATTGGAATTGCGACCTCGACCATGTTAAGTACGGCGAAATCGAACTCTTTATCGAGGATCTGAAAAAGAAAGAGCATGAGAACCCTCGTCACCCAGCGATTTGCCTTTACTCGAAGTTCCAGAACTCAATTCTGTGGCGTTCAAAGGAATACGAAGCATTCAAAGTCGAGATAGTTCCAATCGAAGGTGCCCCTCATCCATTCTACATAGAGTTCCCAAAAGGGGGACTTCAAAGCGTGAACCAGCTTGTATCATCGGGTCCACCGAAGAGAGATTTACCCAAGGACAAGGTTCT